>NZ_JAGXJG010000046.1:0-36740 GCF_019091725.1 Cellulomonas sp. GbtcB1
CCCGGTCCGCCGGCGCGCGCACCACGACGTCCCGCGCCCGCGGCGCCGCGGCCCCCGCGCCCGCCGTGTCCGACGGCCTGGCCGCCGCCCCCGCGCAGCCCCGCCCCCGCACCCTGGCCCCCGAGCTCGCCGCGCACATCGCCGAGCACATCGAGATGGGCGACGGCGCCCGCGGCGAGCAGCCCGCGCCCGAGGCCCCGCTGCCCGCCGACCGGTTCCTCGACCGCGAGGTCAGCTGGCTGGCGTTCAACCAGCGCGTCCTCGAGCTCGCGGAGGACGAGACCCAGCCGCTGCTGGAGCGGGTGCGGTACCTCGCGATCTTCGCGTCCAACCTGGACGAGTTCTTCATGGTCCGGGTCGCCGGCCTGAAGCGGCGCATCGCCACCGGCCTGGCCGTCACGGCGGCCTCGGGCCTGAGCCCGCGCCAGGTGCTGGAGGCGATCAGCCAGCGCGCGCACGAGCTCGCCGCCCGGCACGCGCAGGTGTTCGCCGACCAGGTGCAGCCCGAGCTGGCGACGCAGGGCATCACGCTGGTGCGCTGGGAGCAGCTCGGCGAGGCCGAGCAGGACCGGTTGCGGAAGTACTTCCGGAAGCAGATCTTCCCGGTGCTGACCCCGCTGGCGGTCGACCCCGCGCACCCGTTCCCGTACATCTCCGGGCTGTCGCTGAACCTGGCCGTCGTCGTGGTGAACCCGTCGACGGGCAAGGAGCACTTCGCCCGGGTCAAGGTGCCGCCGCTGCTCCCCCGGTACATCGCCGTCGACTGGCGCGGACGCCCGACCGACGCGTCCGGCTCGGCCTCCGACCGCGGCCCGATGTCGTTCGTCCCGGTCGAGGACGTCATCGCCCAGCACCTCGACCAGCTGTTCCCCGGCATGGAGGTCAGCGAGCACCACACGTTCCGGGTCACCCGCAACGAGGACGTGGAGGTCGAGGAGGACGACGCGGAGAACCTGCTCCAGGCGATGGAGAAGGAGCTGCTGCGCCGGAAGTTCGGCCCGCCGGTCCGCCTGGAGATCGCCGACTCGATCAGCCCGCGCATCCGGTCGCTGCTGGTCCGCGAGCTCGGCGTCGCGGAGGACGAGGTCTACGAGCTGCCCGCGCCGCTGGACCACACCGGCCTCAACCTCATCGCCGACCTGGACCGCGCGGACCTGCAGTACCCGCGGTTCGTGCCGACGACGCACCGGTTCCTGGCCGAGGTCGAGAGCGCCAACCCGACGGACGTGTTCGCCGCGATCCGAGCACGGGACATCCTGCTGCACCACCCGTACGACTCGTTCTCGACGTCGGTGCAGACCTTCCTGGAGCAGGCCGCCGCCGACCCCAAGGTGCTGGCGATCAAGCAGACGCTGTACCGGACGTCGGGCGACTCCCCGATCGTGGACGCGCTGATCGACGCCGCCGAGGCCGGCAAGCAGGTGCTCGCCCTGGTCGAGATCAAGGCCCGGTTCGACGAGCAGGCCAACATCGAGTGGGCCCGCAAGCTGGAGCAGGCCGGCGTGCACGTGGTCTACGGCATCGTCGGGCTGAAGACGCACGCGAAGCTGTCGCTGGTCGTGCGCCAGGAGTCGGACGGCCTGCGCCGGTACTGCCACGTCGGCACCGGCAACTACAACCCGAAGACCGCGCGGATCTACACCGACCTGGGCCTGCTCACCTGCGACCCGGACGTCGGCCAGGACCTGACCCGGCTGTTCAACCAGCTGTCGGGCTACGCGCCGAAGTCGCGGTTCCACCGGCTGCTGGTCGCGCCGCGCTCGGTGCGCTCGGGGCTGATCGAGCGGATCGACCGCGAGGCGGAGGCCGCGCGCGCGGGCCGGCCGTCGTGGATCAAGCTCAAGGTCAACTCGATGGTCGACGAGGAGACCATCGACGCCCTGTACCGCGCCTCGCAGGCGGGCGTCCCCGTCGACCTGTGCGTCCGCGGCATCTGCGCGCTGCGGCCCGGCGTCCCGGGGCTGTCCGAGACGGTCCGGGTGCGCTCGATCCTCGGCCGGTTCCTGGAGCACTCCCGCGTCTACGCGTTCGCCGCGGACGCCGGGGTCACCGAGGAGGTCGCCGACATCGGCCGCGAGGGCAGCACCCTGCTGCCCGGCCCGGAGGTCTACATCGGGTCGGCCGACCTCATGCACCGCAACCTCGACCGGCGCGTCGAGGCCCTGGTCCGGCTCTCCGACCCGGACCAGGTCGCGGAGCTGGTCGGCCTGCTCGACGAGTCGATGGCCGACGAGACGTCGTCCTGGCACCTCGGCCCCGACGGCGCCTGGACCCGGCACGCGCAGGGCCCGGACGGGCCGCTGCGCGACCTCCAGTCCACGCTGATCTACCGCCAGCGCCGCCGCCTGGGCTCGGGCCGGTGAGCGCCGGGCCGACCGCGCTCGTCCGTGCGGCGGGCGCCCTCGTCTGGCGCGTCCGCCAGGGCCGCCTGCAGGTCGTGCTCGTGCACCGCCCGCGGTACAAGGACTGGTCCTGGCCGAAGGGCAAGCTCGAGCCCGGGGAGCACGTGACGACCGCCGCGGTCCGCGAGGTGGAGGAGGAGGCCGGGCTCGAGATCGTCCTCGGCCGCCCGCTGCCCGGGCTGGAGTACAAGCTCGCGGACGGGCGGCGCAAGCGGGTGCACTACTGGGCGGCGCAGGTCGCCGGCCGCCCCGACCGCCCCGCGGTGCACGCCCGCCCGCCGGCCGTGCACGCGTCGCGGGACGAGATCGACGCCGTGCGCTGGGCGGACGTCGACGTGGCGCGCAAGCGCCTGACCCGCGAGGACGACCGCATCCCGCTCGACGCCCTGGTCGCCGCGCACGAGGCGGGGACGCTGGACACCCGCGCGGTCCTGGTCGTCCGGCACGGCCGCGCCAAGAGCCGGTCGTCGTGGAAGGGCGAGGAGGGCACGCGCCCGCTGACCGACGTCGGCCGGCTGCAGGCCGGGGCGCTGGTGCCGGTGCTGTCCGCCTACGGCGTCGCCGACGTGGTCACGAGCCCGTGGCTGCGGTGCTGCGCGACGGTCGAGCCGTACGCCACGGCGGCGGGGCTGACCCCGGACCGGCGCGAGCCGCTCACCGAGGCGGAGCACGCCGACTCGCCGGAGAAGACCGCCGATGCGGTGGCCGCGGTGCTGCGCACCCGGTCCGACCTCGCGCTGTGCACGCACCGGCCGGTGCTGCCGACGGTGCTCGACGTCGTGCGCGCGCACGCCCCCGAGGACGTCCGCGACCGGCTGCCCGCCGAGAACCCGTACCTGCGGCCGGGCCAGGTCCTCGTGTGCCACGTGGTGCGGACGGACCGCGACGCCCCGGACGAGGTGCGCGTCGAGGACGTCGAGCTGCACACGCCGCTGGGCAGCTGACGCCGGGCACGACGACGGCGCGCCACCCCGGCGAGGGGCCGCGCGCCGTCGGTCGTCGCGTGGGAGCGGGGTGCCTCAGATCGCGGCGCCCTCGAGCGTCCCGGTGACCGGCTCCTCGACCATGAGGATGCACTGCACCTCGCGGTCGCCGTCGGCCCAGGAGACGTCGCTCGGGGTCAGCGGCCCGGCGCCGATCGTCGAGGTCTCGTAGGCCATGCCCACGAACGGCTCGAAGGCGTCGTAGCAGAACTGCTCCGCCTGGGTGTCGATGTCGGCCGGGTACTCGTCGCCCTTCAGGCGGGTCTCGGCGTAGACCTCGCCGTCGTGCGGCTCGCTGCACGGGACGGTCGGCAGCGACTCGACCTGGGTCTCGGTCACGTCGGCCACGTTCAGGCAGTCGCCGACCTCGAGGGAGAAGACGTTCACGTCGGCCGCCTCGGTGATCTCGCCGGACGCCTCGTCGCGCTGGCCGTCGCCCGCGCCGCAGGCCGACAGGGCGAGCGCGGCGCCGGCCGCCAGGGACACAGCGGACATCCAGCGCACGGTCAGGTTCTTCGCAGTCATGGGACGAGTGAAACGTCTGAACAGGGCAGATGTCCAGTTCATCCCCGTTCGGGAACGTTCGGGACCGCCGGCCGGCGCCGCCGGCTCAGCTCAGGAACGGGCTCAGCATGACGTACACGAGCGCGGCGACCGCGGCGGCCGCCGGGATGGTGAGCACCCACGCGATGCCGATGTTCTTCGCGACGCCCCAGCGGACCGCGGACAGCCGCTTGGTCGCGCCGACGCCCATGATCGCCGAGGTGATCGTGTGCGTGGTCGAGACCGGCGCGTGCAGCGCGAACGCGTTCACGTAGAGCACCACTGCGGAGACCGACTCGGCGACGAAGCCGCGGGCCGGGTCGAGCTCGATGATCTTGCGGCCGAGGGTGCGCATGATGCGCCAGCCGCCGGAGTAGGTGCCGAGCGAGATCGCGGTGGCGGCGGCGAGCTTCACCCAGAGCGGGATCCCCTCCTCCGGGTTCGCCCAGCCGACCGTGAGCAGCGCCATGAAGATCACGCCCATGGTCTTCTGCGCGTCCTGCAGGCCGTGGCCGAGCGCCATCGCGGCGGCCGAGACGGTCTGCGCCAGGCGGAACCGCCGGGTCGTCCGCGACGGCGACGCGTTCCGGATCAGCCACAGCAGGCCGACCATGACGAGGAACGCCAGGAAGAACCCGATGAGCGGCGAGAAGACCATCGGCAGGACGACCTTGTCGACGATCGCCGAGCCGTAGATCATCAGCCCGCCCGCGAGGCCGGCGCCCACGAGGCCGCCGATGAGCGCGTGCGTCGAGGACGACGGCAGGCCGAACCACCACGTGATGAGGTTCCACACGATCGCGCCGACCAGCGCGCAGAGCACGACCACGAGGGCCTGGTGCGGTGACGCGTCGCCGAGGTCGACGATCGAGGTCGCGATCGTCTCCGCGACCTCGGTGCCGAGCAGGGCGCCGGTGAAGTTCATGACCGCGGCCATGAGCAGCGCGGCCCGCGGCGTCAGCGCGCGCGTCGACACCGAGGTGGCGATGGCGTTGGCGGCGTCGTGGAAGCCGTTGGTGTAGTCGAAGCCGAGGGCCAGGGCGACCACGACCACGACGAGCGCGAGTTCCACCGGGACTCAGGACTCCTTGAGCGCGATGGTCTCGACCATGTTCGCGACCTTCTCGAACGCGTCGGCGGCGTCCTCGAGCTTCTCGACGACCTCCTTGAGCTTCATCAGGAGGATCGGGTCGGTGATCTCGTCGAACATCTGCGCGAGCAGCTTGCGGTGCGACTTGTCGGCCTGGTTCTCGAGCCGGTTGACCTCGACCCAGTACTCGGCCAGGTTCTCCATCGAGCGCAGCCGGGGCATCGCCTCGGCGGTCAGCTCGGCCGAGCGCTGCAGGACCTGCACCTGGTCGGCGACCCGCGGGGGCAGCTCGTCGATCTTGTACAGGACGATGAGGTCGGCAGCCTCCTCCATGAAGTCCATGCAGTCGTCCAGCGCCGACGCGAGGCCGTAGATGTCGTCCCGGTCGAACGGGGTCACGAACGTCTGGTTCAGCCGCCGCATGATCTGGTGGGTCGCCTCGTCGGCGAGGTGCTCGGCGTCGCTCATCTGCTTGGCGAGCGCCTTGCGGGTCGCGCGGTCCGCGCCCAGCAGCTCGGCCAGCAGGTTGGCTCCGGTGACCAGGTGCGCCGCCGACGCGGCCAGGAGGTCGAAGAACGAGGTGTCGCGCGGGGTGAGGCGCAGGCGCACGAGAAGCTCCGCAGGAGATGGGCTTGGTCAGGCACAGGCTAGGGCAGCCGCGGGGTGAACTCACAACCCCGCAAGTGAACCCAGGGTGAACGCACAGCATCCTCAGCGTGACGCACGACCGCCCGGCCCGCGCGTGGGACGGAGGTCACACGCGCGGGCCGGGCGGGAGGGTGACGACGCCGGACCGGGAAGCGCCTCTCGGCGCGAGGCCGCTCGGAGCGGCTTGAGTTGGAGCCCGGGGCTACCGCGGCCCGGCGTCGGGTTCGAGTTTACGCGCCGCCGGGGGCCACGTCCTGGGCGCGGACGGGTGAGCATCGCCACGGCCGGTGCGGGAACAACCCCGCGCGGCTCACTCGAGGGAGCCGGACCGCCACAGGTGGGCCGCCTGCTCCAGCTCCTCGGCGGTCCGCACGAGCGACCCGGCGCTGCGCGTGAGGCGCGCGGAGGCGTCGTCGCCCGTGAGGTCGAGGTGGTCGGCGTCGAAGGCCGCGCCGGTCGCGAGCACCCGGCAGAACGCCGCGCCGCGCTCCAGGGTCACCGCGAGGTCGCCGGTCCACACGCCCGACAGCACGGCGTCGAGCAGCACACGCAGCTCCTCCGGCCCGGGCGGGCTGACGACCCCGACGACGACGTGGTGCACCGGCGCCGCGTCGAGCCCGAGGCGGTACCGGTCGGCGAGGGTCGCCGGGTCCCGGCGCACCCACTCGCGCAGCACGTACAGCCGCCACAGGGTGCCGGGCAAAGTCGTCGCCGGGCTGTCCGACCACAGGGCCGCCACGACGTCCAGCCCCTCGGTCTCGACGAGGCGCACCAGCCGCTCGACGAGCGCCGGGTCCTCCTCGCCCTCGGCCCGTCCGCGGTGCACGATCGCCGCCGCCGTGGTGTGCGCGACCTGCGACCGCAGCGCCGGGTCCATGTCGCCGGGCAGCTGGTCGGCGTCGCGCGGGTCGAGCATGGCGGGGCGGCGGAACCGCGGGCGGTCGTGGGGGGTCACCCGTCGATTGTCCGCCGGATCGCGGCGCGCGTCGCGGTCGGTCCCCACCGGCGGGCGGACCGCCGCGGGACGGGTTACGGTTCCCGCCGCGCACCGCCGCCCGACCTTCCGGGTGCGGGATGCGCTGCGCGGGTGAAAGGTGAGAACGCCTCGACCGGCGCCCGACGACGTGCTCCGGCCCAGGTGTTCTCTTCGCAGGACGAGCGGAGCAAGGAGAAGACGTCATGGCCGAAGGCAGTGCCCGACCCTCGACGGGGAGGCACCCGTCGCACAACAAGGCGATCGGCCTCGCGGTCGCCGCCGCGGTCGGCGGGTTCCTGTTCGGGTTCGACTCGTCCGTCATCAACGGCGCCGTCGACGCGATCCAGGGCCAGTTCGACCTGGGCGCGACCCTCACCGGGTTCGCCGTCGCCGTCGCGCTGCTCGGCTGCGCCGTCGGCGCCTGGGCGGGCGGCCGGCTCGCCGACCACTGGGGCCGCACCAAGGTGATGGTGCTGGGCTCGGTGCTGTTCTTCGTGTCCTCGATCCTGTCCGCCATCGCGTTCAGCGTCTGGGACCTGATCATCTGGCGCATCCTCGCCGGCGTCGGCATCGGCATCGCCTCGGTGATCGCCCCCGCCTACATCGCCGAGATCGCCCCGGCGGCGCTGCGCGGCCGGCTCGGCTCGCTGCAGCAGCTCGCGATCACGCTCGGCATCTTCGCCGCCCTGCTGTCCGACCAGCTGCTGCAGGAGGCCGCGGGCGGCGCGTCCGAGGAGCTGTGGCTGGGCTGGGAGGCCTGGCGCTGGATGTTCCTCGTCGCCGTCGTGCCCGCCGCCGTCTACGGCATCCTCGCGCTGCGGATCCCCGAGTCGCCGCGCTACCTGGTGGCGAAGGGCCGCCGGGACGAGGCGGTCGCCGTCCTGGAGGGCGTCCTGGGCCCCGACGAGGACGCCCGCGAGCGCGTCGCCCAGATCGAGAGGACGATCGAGAAGGACAAGGCGCTGGAGGCGCAGGCCACGCTGCGCGGCCCGCGGTTCGGCCTGCTGCCCGTGGTGTGGGTCGGCATCCTGCTGTCGGTCTTCCAGCAGTTCGTCGGCATCAACGTGATCTTCTACTACTCGACGACGCTCTGGCAGGCGGTCGGGTTCGACGAGAGCCAGTCGTTCCTCGTCTCCACGATCACCTCGGTCACCAACGTGGCCGTCACGTTCATCGCGATCGCCCTCATCGACAAGGTGGGCCGCCGCCCGATCCTGCTCACCGGCTCGGCGGGCATGACCGTCTCCCTCGCCGTCATGGCGCTGGCGTTCACGCAGGCGTCCGGGTCGGGCGAGGACGTGTCGCTCCCGTCGCCATGGGGCCCGGTCGCGCTCATCGCCGCCAACGCGTTCGTCGTGTTCTTCGGCGCGTCCTGGGGCCCGCTGGTCTGGGTCCTGCTCGGCGAGATGTTCCCCAACCGGATCCGCGCCGCCGCGCTGGGCGTCGCCGCCGCCGCGCAGTGGATCGCGAACTTCGTCATCACGGTGACGTTCCCGCCGCTGCTCGACACCTTCGGCGCGACGGGGCCGTACCTGATGTACGCGGTGTTCGCCGGTCTGTCGTTCTTCTTCGTGCTCGGCAAGGTCCCGGAGACCAAGGGCGTCGAGCTCGAGGACATGGAGGACCTGCCCCCGGCGCGCCGCCGGGAGGCGCGGGCCTGACGCGCTCGTTTGCGCCCGACCGAGCCCCTCGCGGAAACTTCGCGGGGGGCTCGGCCGTTGTCACGACGGCCGTCATCGCTCGAAGGGACACGCTGTGGGTACGCCGCACGACCACGCCGACCGGACCGACGCCGCGCGGGAGGTGACCCGATGAGCGCCGCGCTCGCCGCGCACGACGTCTGGGCCGGCTACGGCGGCGCCGCGGTGCTCCAGGGCGCCTCGCTGTCGGTCGCCCCGGGCGAGACCGTGGGCCTGATCGGCCGCTCCGGCGCCGGCAAGTCGACGCTCGTGCAGGTGCTGCTCGGCCGGCACAAGCCGACGCAGGGCCGCGCCACCTACGGCGCCCGGCCGGTGACCAAGATGTCCCGCAAGGAGACCAAGGCGTTCCGCTCGACCGTGCGCGCCGTGCACCAGGAGGGCCTGGTCGGCGTCGACAGCCGCACGTCGGTCGCCAAGGTGCTCCAGTCCACGCTGAGCGACTCCCGCAAGGCGGGGCGGGCCACCGGGCTGGAGCCCGAGGACGTGCTCGCGCGCGTGGGCCTGGAGCCGCGGTTCCTCGACCGCACGCTGCACTCGCTGTCCGGCGGCGAGAAGCAGCGCCTGGCGCTCGCCGACGCCCTGGCCACCCGCCCGGAGATCCTCGTGCTCGACGAGCCCGCCACCGCGCTCGACCCGGCGCTCCGGGAGGCCGTCGCCGACCAGGTGGCCGCCATCGCCGCCACCGGGGTCGGGCTGCTCGTGGTGTCGCACGACCTGCGGCTGGTCGACCGGCTGGCCGACACCGTGCACGTGCTCGGCGAGGGCCGGATCGTGGAGTCGGGGTCGATGCGGTCGCTGCTGTCCGACCCGCAGGCGGCGGAGACGCGGGAGCTGGCCGAGGCGTACCCGGAGGCCGTGGGCGCGTTCCGCTGACGGGCGGGCGCGCGCGCCGAGGGCTCAGCGCGAGCCGAGCGTGAGCACCTCCTCCAGCCGCGCGGGCACGGGGCGGGCGTCGCCGCGCACGCCCGCCGCGGCGAGCGCCCCGGCGACCTCGTCGGCGTCGGCCCCGGCCACCCGCACGGCGCGGCCGGCCACGGTCACCGGGAGCCCCGCTGCGCTCAGCGCCCCGAACGCCGCCTGCCAGTCCAGGGCCTCGACCTCGACCGCCGTGGTCCCGTCCAGCACGTCCGCGAGCGTCCCCGCGGCGACCCGCCGGCCGCGGGACAGCAGCACCAGCGCGTCGCACTGCTCGGCCTCCTGCATGTAGTGCGTGGTCACGAGCACCGCGACGCCCGCCTCGGCCTGCTCGTGCACGGTGTCCCAGAGCGCCGCGCGGGCCAGCGGGTCGACGCCGGACGTGGGCTCGTCCAGGACCAGCAGCTCCGGCGCGTGCGACAGCGCCGCGGCGAACGCGAGCCGCCGCTGCAGGCCCAGCCCGAGCGAACCGACCAGCCGGTCCCGCTGCGCGGCCAGGTCGGCGGGCGGCTCCGGGACCTCGTCCAGCCCGTACGCCGCCGCCACGAACGCGAGGTTCTCCGCCACCGTGAGGTCGGCCGCGAGCCCGAGTCCCTGGGGGACGTAGCCGATCCGCCGGCGGACGTCCCGGGACGGCGCGCCCCCGAGCACCCGCACGGTGCCGGACGTCGGGGCGAGCAGGCCCAGCACGGTGCGGATGAGCGTCGTCTTGCCGGCGCCGTTCGCGCCGAGCAGGCCGAGCACCTGGCCGGGACGCACGGTCAGGGAGACGTCGTCGACGGCGCGGAACCCGCCGAAGGCGGTGACGACGTGCGCGGCCTCGACCGCCGCGGGGGCGGCGGCCGCGGCGGCGGGGCCCCCGGCGCGTTCGTGCACATGCGCCGAGTGGGCAACCGACACGTCGAGCGAGTAGTCGGCGGCTACTCGCTCGACGTGTCGAGCACCCGCTCGGTGCGCGGGGTGTGCGGCAGCGGGCGCGGCTTCGGCGCCGCGCCGCTCCAGGGTCAGCGCGATCACCGCGTCCTCGAGGTCGGCCGGGGCCTCGCCCTCTCCGGGCGCGACGAGCGCGTGCACGGCGCCCCCGCGGCGCCACTCCGCGACCGGCACCGCCCCGACCGGCCCCGCCTCCGGCACCGCCGCCGGGCCCCCCAGGCGGGTGTCCGCTCCGACCGCGCGGACCGCGATCGACCCACGAACCCGGGACGCCGCCTCCGACGGGTCGCCGCGGTAGACCGCCACCCCGCCGTCCAGCACCAGCACCGTCGCAGCACGCTCGGCTTCGTCGAGGTACGTCGTCGTCACCAGGACCGCGGTGCCCCCGGCCGCCGCGGCGGACAGCATCCGCCAGAGGTCGACCCGGCTCACCGGGTCGACACCGGTGGACGGCTCGTCGAGCACCACGAGCTCCGGGTCGGGCAGCACCGCGAGGCAGAACCCGAGCTTCTGCCGCATGCCCCCGGACAGCTCCCGGCCCAGCCGGTGCGGCACGTCGGCCAGCCCGGCCGCGCCCAGGAGCCGGTCCGCGCGGTCGCGGGCCGTCGCGGGGTCGAGCCCGTAGGCCCGCGCGACCAGGTCGACGTTCTCCGCCACGCTCAGGTCGGCCCACACCCCGGAGGTCGCGGGCAGGAAGCCGGTGCGGCGCGCGTCGGCGCGCCGCACCTCGCCCGTGTCGGCCAGCTCGCGCCCGACCAGCAGGCGGGCCAGCGTGGTCTTGCCCGCGCCGTCGCCGCCCACGACCGCGGTGATCTCCCCCGCCGGCACCGGCAGCGTGACCGCGTCGAGCACGACGTGCCCGCCGCGGCGCACCGTCACGTCGCGGACGCCCCAGGTCGCGGTCGCCGCCACGGCGGTCACCGCCGGACCTCGGCCGGCGCGGCGGGAGCGGGCTCGGCGGGCGCCGCCCTCCGCGGCCGGCGGGGCGTGATCGACGCGCGGAACCGCCAGACCGCGGCGCCGAACACCAGCACGGCCATGCCGGCCAGCACCGTGATCGGCAGCCACAGCGCGTCGATCCCGGCGCCGCGCAGCATCACGCCCTGCGACACCTGCGTGAAGTAGGTGAGCGGCAGGCAGTACCCGATCCAGCGCACCCCGAGCGGCATGGCGTCGAGCGGGAAGATGATCCCCGACAGCAGGATCTGCGGCAGCAGCACGAGGATGGCGGCCTGGATCGCCTGCCCGGCGTTCTGCGACACGGTCGAGATGAACACCCCGATGCCGAGCACCACGAACAGGAAGATCGCCCCGGCGAGGGCGAACAGCGCCACGTTCCCGGTGAACGGCACCCCGAAGATGAGCATCCCCAGCACCGTCACGACGACGAGGTCGAGCGCCGCGAGCAGGAAGTACGGCGCGATCTTGCCGACGATGACGTCGATCGGCCGCAGCGGCATCACCGCCAGCTGCTCCAGGGTCCCGGCCGCCCGCTCCTTCACCAGGCCGATGCTGGTGATGATCGTGCCGATGAACGTGAGGATCAGGCCGATCAGCGCGGGCACCATGACCCACGAGGTCTCCAGATCGGGGTTGAACAGGATCTCGGGCTGCACGGCGTCGCCGAGCCGCGCGACCACGACGTTCGCGGCCTGGGCGGCGAACAGGTTCGTGCCGTCGATCAGCACCTCCGGGACCGCGGACGCCCCCTCCCCGGTGACGACCGCGACGTCGTACCGGTTGGCGGCGAGCGCGTCGACGGCGTCGGCCCGGTCGTCCCCGGGAAGCACGTCCCGGACGTCGAGCGTGCCGCCCGCGGGCGAGCCGGCGATCCGGTCCGCCGCGTCCGTGGCGCCCGGCCCGACGACCAGCGTGGTGAGGCTGTCGACCGTGAAGTTGGCCGCGAAGCCGAAGATCGTCAGCAGCAGCAGCGGCAGGACGACCAGCATCGCGACGGTCCGGCGGTCCCGGCGCAGCTCGCGGAACTCCTTGAGGATCATGGCGCGCACGGCGCTCGCCTCCCGGCATCGGGGCGTCTCCGACGGCGCCCGTCCACGTCCCACCGTAGCACCGAAACGGAACCTCCGATTCCGGTTACGGGCACCTATCCTGACTCCGTGAGGGCGGACGCGGCACGGAACCGGCAGCGGGTGCTGGACGCCGCGCGCACCCTGTACTCGGCGCGGGGGCTCGACGAGCCGATGGAGGCGGTGGCCCGCGCCGCCGGCGTGGGCGTCGGCACCGTCTACCGGCACTTCCCCGACCGGTCCGCGCTGGTGCGGGCCGTCGTCGCCGACCGGCTGGCCCACGTCGGCGGCCTGCTCGACCGGGCCGGCGCCGGGCTCGCGGGCGACGACCCGCACGCGGCCTGGGAGCAGTTCCTCACCGGCTTCCTCGAGTCCGGGCTGCCGCTGCTGCTGCCGGTGCTGGTCCCGCGCGCCCGGGACGCGGACGTGTTCACCCCGGAGCTCGTCGAGCGCCGCACGGCCACGGCGCTCACCGCGGGCGAGGTGGTCCGGACCGCTCAGCGGCTCGGGCTCGTGCGGGACGACATCGGGGTGCCGGAGATCCTGCTGACCTTCGCGTCCGCGCTGCGCCCGCTGCCCGGGCTCCCGGACGAGCTGAACGCGGCGCTGCTCGCGCGGCGCGCGCCGCTGCTGCGGGCGGCGCTGCGGCCGAGCGGGGACCCGCTGCCGGGGCGGCCGGTCGAGGTGGCGGACCTGCTGGCGGCCCTCGCGGTCTCCTGACCCGGGTGGCACCGCGCCGCCGCCTCGCCCGCGACCGGACTCGGGTGGAGCGTCCTGCCCGGACGCGCCGGGCGTGTCGGGCAGAACGCTCCACCCGGAGCCTGCGTGGTCGCGTCAGCCCGCGTGCGCCGCCCAGAACCCCCGCACCAGCCGCACGAACGCCTCCGGGTCGGACATCGGCAGCCCGTGGTCCGCGCCCGGCACGACCGCGCACTCTCCCGCCGGCAGCGCCGCCGCGACCGCCTCGGTGTGCGCGCGCCGGATCACGTCGTGCTCGCCCGCGGCCACCAGCACCGGCACCCGCACCCGCGCGAGCGCCCGCAGCGGGATGCGCGGCTGCCGGACCATGAGGTCGGTGACCTCGGCCCGCGCCCGCGCCGCCGGGTCGACGAGGCCGCGCGCCCGCTGACCGAGCCAGGCCGCCGTGACCTCCGCCCGCGTCCGGGCGGTGAGGCCGCCCGGGTCGACGTTGGCCCCGTAGACGACCAGCGACCGCACGCGCCCGGGGTGCCGGAGCGCCAGCATGAGGCCGACGTTGCCCCCGTCCGAGTAGCCGACGACGTCCGCGGCACCGCCCACCGCCGCGAGCACCCCCGCCACGTCGTCCGCCATCCGCGCGATCGTCAGCGGCCCGGTCCCGCGCGGCGACCGCCCGTGCCCGCGCGCGTCCGGCGCCAGCACGCGGTGGTCCCGCGCCAGGTCGGCGGCGACGGGCGCGAGCGAGGCGCCGTCCTCGCCGTTCCCGTGCAGCAGCAGCACGACCGGCCCGGACCCGCTGTCGGCCACGTGCAGCCCGGTCGCGTCCACGTGCCCGACCGTACCGGTCAGCGGGCGGGGATCCCCGGGGTGGACCCGCGGAGCACGACGTCGCCCGCCAGCGGCACGAGCTCGGCCTCGGCCGCGGCGGGTCGCAGCGCGAGCCGGGTCGCCTCCTGCCCGATCTGCGCGAGCGGCAGCCGCACGGTCGTCAGCCCGGCCAGCACGTCCTGCAGCACCTCGACGCCGTCGAACCCGGCGAGCGCGAGGTCGTCCGGCACCCGCACCCCGGCCGCGTGCGCCGCAGCGAGGGCGCCGGCGGCCATCACGTCCGTCACCGCGAACACCGCGTCGACGTCGTCGACGCCCGCGGCGAGCAGGCGCGACATCGCCTCGTGGCCGCCGTCGCGCGTGGTGGCCGCGGCCGACAGCACCCGCGACGCCGGCACCGGCGCGCCGAGCCCGGCCAGCGCCGCGAGGAACCCGTCCCGCCGGTCGTCCGTCGCGGCGTGCCCCTCGGGCCCGCCCAGCACGGCGAACCGCCGGTAGCCGCGCTCGTGCAGCGCGCGGGCGAGGTCCGCGGCGCCGTCGCGGTTGGCGAGCACGACGCTGTTCACACCGAGGGCGTCGCCGCCGACGGCGGAGACCGCGCCGCCGATGCCCCGGAACGACTCCAGCGCGGCCCGCACGGGCTCGTCCTGCGCCGCGTCGCCCGCACGGCCGCCCGCCAGCACGACGGCGCGCGCCCGCTGCCGCTCCAGCTGCCGGACGATCTCCACCTCGCGCGCGGCGTCCCCGCCGGTCGAGGCGAGGGTCAGCGTGAGGCCGGCCAGGTCGGCGGCCTCGGCGACGCCCGCGGTGATCGCGGCGTAGTACGGGTCGGCGATGTCGGGCACGACCAGCCCGAGCGACGTCGTGCGCCCGCGGGCCATCGCCTGCGCGATGCCGTCCGGGGAGTAGCGCAGCCGCGTGGCGGCGGCGTGCACCCGCTTGCGGAGGTCCTCGCCCACGGTGCGGTTCGCGGAGCCGTTCAGGGCGCGCGAGGCCGTCGCGAGGGAGACGCCCGCCTCGCGGGCCACGTCGCTCAGCGTCACCTGTCCCGGCATGCTCGCCACGGTAGGCGTATTCCTCCAGGCCCTCCTGGGACCGGTGGGTGCAGGCACCCAGGCCCCGGTCGCACCACCGGGTGAACCGCTCCTGGTGCACGTTCGCCCTGGTCACCCGCCCGTGCGCGGGTCGGCCGGCCCGGGACGCACGAAGGGCCGGACCGCACCCCGTGGGGTGCGGCCCGGCCCTGTCGTGGGTCGGTGCGTCAGGCGGGCATGAGGCCCGTGCCGCCGTCACCGGACGACGCGATCGGCGGCGCCGGCGGGACGTCCGTGCCGGAGCCCGGCGTCCCGGCCGTGCGAGCGCCCGCGCCCACCGGCTCCTTCGAGCGCGGACCGCGCTCCTCGCCGCGGAACACGAACTCGCCGAGGATGCCCTCGCCGTGCGCGTCCACGATCACCTGCTGGCCCGCGTGCAGCTCGCCGAACAGGATCTTCTCGGACAGCGCGTCCTCGATCTCCCGCTGGATCGCGCGGCGCAGCGGCCGGGCGCCCAGGACCGGGTCGTAGCCCTTCTCCGAGAGCAGCTTCTTGGCCGCCTCGGTGAGCTCGATGCCCATGTCCTTGTCCCGCAGGCGGGCGTCGAGCTTGGCGATCATCAGGTCGACGATCGCGAAGATCTCCGGCTGCGAGAGCTGCGGGAACACGACCACGTCGTCGACGCGGTTGAGGAACTCGGGACGGAAGTGCGTCTTGAGCTCGTCGTTGACCTTGGCCTTCATGCGCTCGTACGACGTCGACAGGTCGCCGCCGGCCTGGAAGCCGGTCTGGACGCCCTTGGCGATGTCCCGGGTGCCGAGGTTGGTGGTCATGATGATCACGGTGTTCTTGAAGTCGACCACCCGGCCCTGCGAGTCGGTCAGGCGACCGTCCTCGAGGATCTGCAGCAGCGAGTTGAAGATGTCCGCGTGCGCCTTCTCGACCTCGTCGAACAGCACGACCGAGAACGGACGACGGCGCACCTTCTCCGTGAGCTGGCCGCCCTCGTCGTACCCGACGTAGCCGGGGGGCGAGCCGAACAGCCGCGAGACGGTGTGCTTCTCTGAGAACTCGGACATGTCGAGCTGGATCAGCGCGTCCTCGTCCCCGAACAGGAACTCGGCGAGCGCCTTGGCCAGCTCGGTCTTCCCGACGCCGGTGGGACCGGCGAAGATGAACGACCCACCGGGGCGCTTCGGGTCCTTCAGACCCGCACGCGTGCGGCGGATGGCCTGGGAGAGCGCCTTGATGGCCGCCTCCTGGCCGACGACCCGCTTGTGCAGCTCGTCCTCCATCTTGAGCAGCCGGCTCGACTCCTCCTCGGTCAGCTTGAACACCGGGATCCCGGTGGCCAGCGCCAGCACCTCGGCGATCAGCTCCTCGTCGACCTCGGCGACCGCGTCCAGGTCGCCCGACTTCCAGGCCTTCTCCTTCTCCTGGCGCTTGAGGCCGAGCTGCTTCTCCTGGTCGCGCAGGCGCGCGGCCTTCTCGAAGTCCTGCTCGTCGATCGCCGACTCCTTGTCGCGGCGCGTGTCCGAGATCTGCTCGTCGAGCTCGCGCAGCTCCGGCGGGGCCGTCATGCGGCGGATGCGCAGGCGGGCGCCGGCCTCGTCGACCAGGTCGATCGCCTTGTCCGGCAGGAACCGGTCGTTGACGTACCGGTCGGCCAGGGTCGCGGCCGCCACGAGGGCGCCGTCCGTGATCGACACGCGGTGGTGCGCCTCGTACCGGTCGCGCAGGCCCTTGAGGATCTCGATGGCGTGCTGCAGGTTCGGCTCGGAGACCTGGATGGGCTGGAACCGGCGCTCGAGGGCCGGGTCCTTCTCCACGTACTTGCGGTACTCGTCCAGGGTCGTCGCGCCGACGGTCTGCAGCTCGCCGCGGGCCAGCATCGGCTTGAGGATGCTCGCGGCGTCGATCGCGCCCTCGGCGGCACCCGCACCCACGAGGGTGTGGATCTCGTCGATGAACAGGATGATGTCGCCGCGGGTGCGGATCTCCTTGAGGACCTTCTTCAGGCGCTCCTCGAAGTCACCGCGGTACCGGGAGCCGGCGACCAGGGCGCCGAGGTCCAGCGTGTAGAGCTGCTTGTCCTTCAGCGTCTCGGGCACGTCGCCCCGGACGATGTCCTGGGCCAGGCCCTCGACGACGGCGGTCTTGCCGACGCCGGGCTCGCCGATCAGGACGGGGTTGTTCTTGGTGCGGCGGGACAGCACCTGCATGACCCGCTCGATCTCCTTCTCGCGCCCGATGACCGGGTCGAGCTTGCCCTCGCGCGCGGCCTGCGTCAGGTTGCGGCCGAACTGGTCGAGGACGGCGGAGCCCGAGGGCTGGCCCTCCTGCGGGCCGCCGGCGGCCACGGGCTCCTTGCCCTGGTAGCCGGACAGCAGCTGGATGACCTGCTGGCGGACGCGGTTCAGGTCGGCGCCGAGCTTGCCGAGCACCTGGGCCGCGACGCCCTCGCCCTCGCGGATGAGGCCGAGCAGGATGTGCTCGGTCCCGATGTAGTTGTGGCCGAGCTGCAGCGCCTCGCGCAGCGACAGCTCCAGCACCTTCTTGGCACGCGGCGTGAACGGGATGTGCCCGCTCGGGGCCTGCTGGCCCTCGCCGATGATCTCCTGCACCTGGGCGCGCACCGCGTCGAGCGAGATGTTGAGCGACTCGAGCGCCTTGGCCGCGACACCCTCCCCCTCGTGGATGAGACCCAGGAGGATGTGCTCGGTGCCGATGTAGTTGTGGTTGAGCATCCGCGCCTCTTCCTGGGCGAGGACGACCACGCGACGGGCTCGGTCCGTGAATCTCTCGAACATGTGCACTCCTCACGAGCGGCGTGCTCGCCGGCGCGGTCGGGCTCTGCGGCCCGGTCTCCCACGCACGGCGAGGCGGCGTTGTTCGATGCTAACGGCGGGGGGTGCGTCGGGCGTCCCGTGTTCGCCCCTGGCGTGACGGGCACCCCCCGGGCCGGCGTCAGTACGTGAAGCGCGCGACCCGGCCGCGGAGGTCCTCGGACATGCGCGCGAGCTCGCCGATGGCGTCGCCCATCTGCCCGAGGGTCTGCGAGGAGGTCGCCGTCGCCGACGCCACGCCGGTGATGTTGACCGCGATCTCGCCCGATCCCGTGGCCGCCTCGGCGACCGAGCGGGACATCTCGGTCGTCGTGGCGGTCTGCTCCTCCACGGCCGAGGCGATCGTCAGCTGGTAGTCGTTGATGCTCGCCACGATCCCCGCGATCTCGCCGATCGCCGCGACCGCACCGGCGGTGTCGCCCTGGATGGCCTCGACCCGCCGCACGATGTCCTCGGTGGCCTTGGCGGTCTCCTGCGCGAGCTCCTTGACCTCACCCGCCACGACGGCGAAGCCCTTGCCGGCCTCCCCGGCGCGCGCCGCCTCGATCGTGGCGTTGAGCGCCAGCAGGTTCGTCTGCTCCGCGATGGAGGTGATCACCTTCACCACGTTGCCGATCTCCTGCGACGAGGCCCCGAGCCGCGCCACCTGGTCGTTGGTCACGGCCGCGGCGTCCGTCGCCTGCCCGGCGACCTTCGCCGCCTGCGAGGCGTTCTGCGCGATCTCCCGGATGCTGGCGCCCATCTCCTCCGCACCGGCCGCCACCGTCTGCACGTTCCGCGACACCTGCTCCGCCGCGGCCGCGACCACGCCCGCCTGCGCGCTCGTCTCGTCCGAGCCGGCAGCCACCTGCGAGGACGCCACCGACAGCTCCTCCGCCGCGGCCGCGACCGCCTGCGAGGTCTCCACGACCCCGGCCATCGTGGCCCGGAGGCTGGTCTGCGCCGACGCCAGCGCGGTCGCCATCTCGCCCAGCTCGTCGCGCGACCGCACGCCCGGCTCCCGGGTCAGGTCGCCGGTCGCCATCGCCTCGACCGACGCGCGCACCCGGGACGCCGCGCGGGCCATGCTCCCCGCCACCCGCCGGCCGGCGAGCAGCGCGGCCACCACGCCCGCGACGAGCAGCGCCGCGGTGACGACGCGGCCGGTCGCGGCGGCGGACGCGGCGTCCTCGGTCGCCTGCACGGTGCGGTCGCCCAGCGAGCCGAGGAGCTCCGTGGTCGCGTCGCCGATCGCGTAGTACACGTCGTAGCCGTCGCCGGTCACGAGCGCGTCCCCGGCGTCCAGCGCCTCGGGCGTGCCCTCCTGGTACGCGGCGACCACCTGGTCGTCGACCGCGAAGAAGTCCTCCCAGAGCGCGGCGACCCGCTCGAACGTCGCGGCCTCGTCCGCCGTCAGGCGGTCGGTGTCGACGGCGTCGAGCGCCGCCCGGAGCGTCTGCACCGAGTCGAGGTACCCCGCGCGGTTCGCGCTGGCGGCGTCGACCGCCTCCGGGCCGCCGATCCGGCGGGTGTCCCACGCGTACGCCACCTGCCAGCCGGACACGTCCGCGTTCATGGTCCGGACCTCGCCGACCTCGGTCGACACCTCCTGCAGCCCGGCCAGCCGCTCGTTCGCCGCCGACACCCGGCCCAGGAACACCTGCGACCCCACGCCGGCCACGACGGCCGTCGCCACGCCGATCGCCGCGACCCCCAGGACCTTCGCCCGGAGCCCGCTCCACCGGTTCCGCCCGTTCGTCACTGCACCCATCTCGCCGACCTCTTCCCGCCCGGCCCCTGCCGCCGGATCGGCGCGGCGGCGGGCGGGCTGAGCGGATCGGCCGGGCGAACGCGCGAGGCGTGGCTCACAGACGACGGGCCGGGCACGCCGCGGAGGCGTGCCCGGCCCGTCGTCTGTGCGGGGTGCTCAGAACCCGAGGCTGCTCATGTCGGTGAGCTGGTCCGCGGAGGGCGCCGTGATCTCGACCGGCTCGCCCCAGCCCGAGAACGTGACGTCCGTGCTGACGCCCGCGACCTCGGTGGTCACGCGGCGCATCTGGTCGTCGGCGTCGACCCAGTAGCTGTAGGTCAGCTCCGGCGGCAGGGACGTGCCCGCGGCGGCGAGCTCCTCGGCGACGGCCGGGTCGGACAGCGCGGCCGAGTCGATGACGACGGCGTACTCCTGGGCGAGGGCGCCGCCCACCTCCTGCGGCTCGCCGACCTTCTCGAACGACTTCACCGCGTCGCCGAGACCCGCGAGCGTCCCGGTCGGGTCGAACTGGCCCTCCATGCCGGCGAACGACTGCGAGAGCGGGTTGCTGGTGTCGTCCGGGTCGATCTGCAGGTACTTGTCGCCCGTGAGCTCCGGCATCTGCATGTAGACGACGCCGCCGACCATCTTGAAGTCGATGGTGCCCGCGCCCGGGACCTCCATCGTCATGGCCAGGTCCTGCGCGCCGTCGGTGTAGCGGATGACGCCGGAGGCGGTCTGCGTGACGCCGGAGCCCGTGGTGGTCATGTCCATGGTGACGGTGCCGGCGGCCTGGGCCGCGGCGGTCACGCGCTCGACGAAGTCGTCCTTCGTGAGGTCGAAGTCGGAGTCGACCTCGGCGACCTCCTCGGCGGGGGCGGACGCCTCGGCCCCGGCGGCGGGCTTGTCGGCCTTCTCGGAGTCGGAGGAACAGGCGGACAGGCCCAGGACGGCGACGGCCGTCAGGGACAGGGCGGCGATGCCGCGCGAGACGCGCATGGGAGGACTCCTCGGTCGTGGGGAGCCGTCCGGCGCCGGCGCGGCACGGGTGCGCGACGTCGCCGCGCCCCCTGCGCGCCGGCCGCGCGGCGCGGCTCGGTGCCCGACGACCGTATCGGGTGCGGGCGGTCCCCGTGACCTGGCTGTGCGCGCGCTGGGTGCCGCGTCACCCGGACGGACGACCGCGGCGCGGCTGCGAGACTGGGGACATGCCCGCCGCGACGACCACCGAGCCCGTCCTCGACCCGCCCGTCCTGCCCGACGTCGACCAGGTGCGCCTCGTCGTGTCCGACATGGACGGCTCGCTCCTCGACGAGCACGGCCGGGTGCCGGACACGTTCTGGCCGGTGCTGGACGAGCTCGAGCGGCGCGGCATCGCGTTCGCCCCGGCGAGCGGGCGGCAGTACGCGAACCTCCGGGAGCTGTTCGGCGCGCGCGGCGACGACCTCGTGTTCATCGCCGAGAACGGCTCGTACGTGGTGCAGCACGAGCAGGCGCTGTCCACCGACCCGCTGCCCGCCGAGGCCGTGCCCGAGGTCGTCGCGCGGGTGCGCGCGCTCGCCGGGCGGGGCGCCGACGTCGGCCTGGTGCTGTGCGGGCAGCGGGCCGCATACATCGAGCGGGTGGGGGACGCGTTCGCCGAGCACGCGGGGCGGCACTACGCGCGGCTGGTGGAGGTCCCCGACGTCACGGCGGTGGACGACGTGGTGCTGAAGGTCGCCGTGTTCGACTTCGGGTCCGTCGAGGAGGCCACCGCGCCGGCGTTCGACGACCTCGCCGACCGGCTGCGCGTCGTGGTGTCGGGGCAGCACTGGATCGACGTGATGAGCCCCGCGGCGGACAAGGGCCACGCCCTGCGCCGGGTCCAGGACCGGCTCGGCGTGACGCCGGAGCAGACGATGGCGTTCGGCGACTACCTCAACGACGCCGGCCTGCTCGACGCCGCGCGCTGGTCGTGCGCCATGGACAACGCGCACCCGGACGTCCGGGCGCGGGCCCGGTACGTGGTGCCGGCGAACAGCCGCAACGGGGTGACCCGGACGCTGGCCGCGGCGCTCGGGATGACGCTCGCCGGCTGACGACCCGCCCGGGGCGGGCCGCTGCCCCCGAGGTCACCAACCGTGCAGGACCGGCGCCTCGCCCGGGTAGGTCTCGAACACCGCGCGCTCGTCCGGCGTGAACGGCCGCGGCTGGTGGGTGCCGCGGTCGAGCTGCACCATCCGGGACCGGGCGCGCAGGTAGACGACCGGCTCGGCGCCGCCCTGACCCGTCACGTCCAGCACCTCGTACCCGAAGTCGACCGACGACCGGCCGGTCCGCGGCACCCACACGTCCACGGCGATGGGCTCGGGCCGGAACGGCAGCGGGGCCAGGTACTCGATCTCGTGCTTCACGACGACGAGCAGCGAGTCGGTGGGCCGGCCCGCGGGGTCGACACCCATCGACGGGAACAGCGCGAACCGGGCGTCGTCGAGGAACCGGAGGTAGGCGGCGTTGTTGACGTGCGCGAAGAGGTCGACGTCCGACCACCGCACCTGCATCGTCACGCGTCCGCGCCGGCCGGGGGTGGGGGCGGTCTCGGTCACCGCCCCAGGGTAGGTCGCCGCGGCCCGGTCAGCCGTCGGCCGCCGCGCGGAGCGCCGCCACGTCGAGCTTCTGCATCGCGAGCATCGCCTGCATGGCCCGCTGGGCGCGCGCCGGGTCCGGGTCGCCGAGCAGCTCGTCGAGCACGCGCGGCACGATCTGCCAGGACAGGCCGTACGGGTCCTTGAGCCAGCCGCACTGCGACGGCTCGCCGCCGCCCGCGATCAGCCCGTCCCACAGCCGGTCGACCTCGTCCTGGGTGTCGACCGACACGAAGAACGAGAACGCCTCGGTGAACCGGAACTGCGGGCCGGCGTTCAGCGCCTCGACCGGCAGGCCGTCGAGCTCGAACGACACCGACATGACCTGCCCCGCCATCCCGCCCGGGGCGCCCTCGGGGTACCGGCGGGTCGCGGTCACGCCGGAGTTCGGGATCAGCGAGGTGTAGAGCGCGGCGGCCTGCTCGGCCTGGGTGTCGAACCACAGGAACGGGTGCACGCTGGTCAGCACGGGAGGCCTCCTCGACTCGGGTGTCCCGCCCAGTGTGCCCCGGCGCCTCGCCGCGCGCCGGGTCGGGGCTACGCCGGCTCGGCCAGCGCCGCCAGCGCCCGCGCGGCGAACCGGGCGGTCCGGCGGGCCGCCCCGGTGTCCCGGTCCGCGAGCCAGACGGTGGTCAGCCCCTCCGTCGTCATCACGAGCGCCCGCGCCACCTCGTCGAGCGGCACCGTCCACCGGCTGCGGGCCGCGAGGGCCGCGGTCGACAGCGAGGCGCGCGCCGACTCCTGGTAGACCGCGTACTGGGCGACGAGCGCCCCGCGCTGACCGGTCCGCATCGCGTGCAGCGCGAGCTCCAGCAGCGCCTGCTCGCGCTCCGGGCGCTCGGCGAGCAGCTCGACGTAGCGCTCCAGACCGGTCGCGATGACCTCCTCGAGCGCGGGCGGCCCCGCGGGCCCGTCCTCGGCGGCCGTCGCCACGGGGAGCAGCCCGCACTCGGCGGCCCGGCGCTCCTGCGCGGTCACCTCGGCGATCACCGCCTCGATCAGGTGCTCCCGCGAGGGGAAGGCGTAGTGCAGGCTCGCGAGCGACATCCCGGCCTCGGCGACGACGGCGCGCGTGGTCGCCGCGGCCACGCCGTCCCGCGCGATCACCCGGACCGCCGCGTCCACCAGCTCGCGCCGTCGTTCCGTCACCGCCATGCGCGGCATACCAGCCACCCCCTTGACCTGCCCGGGAGTCTGGCGCACCCGTCGGCGCACGTCACGGCGCCGCGCGGGTGCCCGGGCCGACCTCACCCGCGCTCACGCCCTCCCGCGAGCGGTGTCAGCGGGACGTGAGCGCCGTGTGAGCGGGCCGCCGGAGAGTGGTCCGCGTCAACCAGGGAGGACCACCACCATGACCACATCCACCGGCGGCAGCACGTGGGCCGTCGAGGCCCGCGGGCTCGTCAAGACGTTCGGCGACAACCGCGCGGTCGACGGCATCGACCTGCAGATCCGGACCGGGGCCGTCTACGGCTTCCTCGGCCCGAACGGCGCCGGCAAGACCACCACCATCCGCATGCTCGCGACGCTGCTGCGCCCGGACGCCGGCACGGCCACCGTGTTCGGCCGGGACGTCGCCCGCGAGGCGCAGGCCGTGCGGTCGCTGATCGGCGTCACCGGCCAGTACGCCTCGGTCGACGAGAGCCTGTCCGCCACCGAGAACCTGGTGCTGTTCGCGCGGCTGCTCGGCCTGTCCCGCGCCGACGCCCGGCGCACGTCCGCGGCCCTGCTCGACGAGTTCGGCCTGGCCGAGGCCGCCGCGCGCCCGCTGAAGAACTTCTCCGGCGGCATGCGCCGGCGCCTGGACCTCGCGGCCTCGCTCATCGCGCAGCCGCCGCTGATCTTCCTGGACGAGCCGACCACCGGCCTCGACCCGCGCACCCGCCTGCAGATGTGGGACACCGTGCGGCGCCTCGTCGCCGGCGGGTCCACCGTCCTGCTCACCACCCAGTACCTCGACGAGGCCGACCAGCTGGCCGACCGGATCGCCGTGATCGACCGCGGGCAGCTCGTGGCCGAGGGCACCGGCACGGAGCTCAAGGCCTCCGTGGGCACCTCGCGGCTGCAGATCGGGCTGGCCGAGGCCGCCGACGAGCCCGAGGCGCTGCGGATCGCCCGCTCGGTGCTCGGCGTCGAGCCGAGCCGCGCGCCCGACGGCCGGCTCTCCGCGCCCGTCCCCACCGCCGACTCCGCCGGCGACCTGCTGGTCGCCCTGCGCTCCGCCGGCATCCCGCTGCACGACATCGCCGTGCAGGAGCCCACGCTCGACGAGGTGTTCCTGACCCTGACCGGGCACGCCTCCGCGGCGCCCGCGCCGGCCGAGGACACCCAGGACCGCGACCTCGAGGAGGCCCGCGCATGACCACGCTCACCCCGACCCGGCCGGCGCGCCCGGCGGTCGACCCGCAGGCCCTGGCCCGCGCCGCCAGCAACCGCGTCACGCTCGGCGCCACCGTGCGGCAGTCGTTCTCCATGGGCTGGCGCGGCCTGCTCAAGGTCCGCCGCACACCCGAGCAGCTGTTCGACGTGACGCTGCAGCCGATCCTGTTCACGCTGATGTTCACGTACATCTTCGGCGGCGCGATCGCCGGTGACGTGCAGTCCTACCTGCCGTTCTTCATCCCCGGCATCCTGGTGCAGACGGTCATCACCACGTCCGTGGTCACCGGCGTCCAGCTCCGCGAGGACATGGACAAGGGCGTGTTCGACCGGTTCCGGTCGCTGCCGATCGCCCGGATCGCCCCGCTCGCCGGCGCGCTGCTCGCCGACACCATCCGCTACCTGATCGCCACGACCCTGACGATGGTCATGGGCCTGATCATGGGCTGGCGGCCGGACGGCGGAGCCGTCGGCGTGGTGACCGCGGGGCTGCTCGTGATCGTCAGCGCGTGGGCGCTGTCCTGGATCTTCGCGTTCTTCGGCGTCATCGCCCGATCCGCGTCGTCGGTGCAGGGCATCTCGATGATCGTGCTGTTCCCGCTGACCTTCGCGTCGAACGCGTTCGTCCCCGCGGACACGCTGCCCGGCTGGCTGAAGTCGTTCGTCGACGTGAACCCGGTGTCGCACCTGGTGACGGCCGCGCGCGACCTGACGGTCGGCAACGGGATCACCGCGGACGCGGGCTGGGCGCTGCTCGGGGCCGCGGTGGTGGTGGCGGTGTTCGCGCCGCTGACGGTGCGGGCGTACATGCGCCGGGCCTGACCGCGCCGCGCGGCCGGGGGTGGGAGGGGCCGGCGATCAGGCCGCCCCCACCCCCGCCGCGCGCAGCAGCGCGAGCGCGCGCAGGACGTCGTCCCCGTGGCCGAGCGCCGCGGCCGCCGCCCGCGCGCGCTCGACCGCGTCCGTGCCGTGGCGCGCCGCCGCGAGCGCCAGGTGCGGCGCCAGCACCCCGCAGGGGAAGTCCTGCCGGGCGCCGACCCGCTCGGCGAGCGCGAGCAGCTCCAGCCCGCCGGGGTCCTCGGGCGCCACGGCCACCCGCCAGCTCCCGACGCCGGTGAGCAGCGTGCCGAGCACCGGCCGGTCGGTGAACCCGGCCCGGCCGGTGAGGTCGTCCGCGCGGATCGACCGCACGGCGTCGGCGAGCGCCGGCTCGTCGGCACGACCCTCCAGCACGTGCGCGGCGAGGCACGCCCCGACGGCGACGAGCAGCCAGGGCCCGGAGCCGTCCCGGCCCGAGGTGCGCGCCAGCAGCGCCCGGTACCGGGCGAGCCCGCGCGCCACCTCGCCCCGGCCGCGCTCGGCCTCCGCGAGGCCGAGGGCGGACATCACCTCGGCGTCCCGCACGTCCGTCGTCGCCCGGGCGACGTCCTCGAACACCCGCTCCGCCTCGTCCCACTCGCCCAGGCCGAGCAGCGTCACGCCGTACACCTGCTCCAGGCTGTCCTCGAACGCCTGGACCATCAGGTCGCGGTGCGTGATCTGCGGGGCGGCCAGCGCCGTCCGGGCGGCGGTCAGCCAGTCCATCGCCTCCCGCGGCCGGAGGCTCTGGCTGTACGCGCCCGCCAGCGAGACCGCGGCCATGACGGCGGTCCACGGGTCGTCGGTGTCGACCGCGAGGTGGTAGGCCTCGCCCGCGTACCCGATCGAGGCCTCGACGTCGGAGTCGTTCTCGGCGAGCGACCAGGACGCCAGCAGGGCGAGCCGCCGGCTCGGCAGGTCGGTCGACCCCCGCGCGTCCTCCAGCAGCCGGACCAGCGCGCCGGGGTCGGCGAACCGCTCGACCGCGTCGGCCAGCATCCGCGCCACGGGGCGCAGGCCGCCGGCCGCGGCGGCGCGGCGCACCGCCAGCCGCGCGCGGGCGCCGGCCCGCAGGTCGCCGAACATCAGCTCGGTGCCCGCGAGCAGCGCGAGCGCGAGCACGGCGGGCTCGGGGTCGCCGTCGGGCACCCAGCCGTCGGTCGCCGCCAGGACGCCGCGCTGCACGTCCTGCAGCTCGTCGTGCGCCCCCTGCAGCATCCACCGCAGCCCCACCACCGCGAACAGCGCCAGCACCGCGTCCGGGCGGCGGGTGCCCTCCGCGAGCTCCCGCCGGAGCAGCGCCACCAGGTTGTCGTGCTCGACGTCGCCGACCGGGTCGAGCAGCACCCGCTCCGGGCTGCCCGCGCGCCGGACGATCCCCGACGCGACGTCCCGCGCCCAGCCCAGGACGGCGTCCCGCAGCCGGTCCCCCTCGCCGAGCGCCTCGACCTCGCGCTGCCCGAACTCGCGGACCGTCTCGAGCATCCGGTACCGGACCTCGCCGGTCCGCGGCTCCTCCTCGACCCGGAGCAGCGACTGCGCGACCAGCGCGTCCAGGTCGTCCAGCACCGCCGGCTCGTCGGACTCGCCGGCGACCACCGCGAGCGCCGCCGGCAGCCCGAAGCCGTCCGGCAGCACCGCGGCCCGGCGGCACAGGGCCCGCTGCCGCTCGGTGAGCAGGTCCCAGGACCAGGCGATGACCGCCCGCAGCGTCCGGTGCCGCTCCGGGGTGCCCGCACCCCCCGACACCAGCAGCGCGAACCGGTCGGACAGCCGGCGCTCGACCTCGACGACCGTGAGCGAGCGGGTCCGCGCGGCGGCGAGCTCGATCGCGAGCGGCAGGCCGTCCAGGCGGGCGCACAGCCGCTCGACCACGTCCGCGGGCAGCGTCACGCCCGGGCGGACCGCGGTCGCGCGCTCGGTGAACAGCCGGACCGCCGCGCCCGGGCCGCCGTCGTCGTCGCGGGTCGGCAGCGGGTCGAGCGGGTGCACCCGCTCCCCCGGCACCTCCAGGGGCGCGCGGCTGGTCGCCAGCACCTGGACCCCGGGCAGCGTGCCGACGACGTCGGCGACCCAGGTCGCGACGCCCTCGAGCACCTGCTCGCAGTTGTCCAGCACCAGGAGGGTCGGCTGCTCGCCGAGCCGGTCCAGCACCCGCTCGGCCAGCGGCCGCATCCGCTGGTCCGCCACGCCGGCGCGCCGTGCCGGGCCCTCGGGCACCTGGAGCGCGCCCGCGAGCGCCGGCAGCACGTCCGGGTCGTCCCGCACCGACGCCAGCTCGGCGACGTAGACGGCGCGGGCGCCGCCCGCCGCGCGCCGGGCGACCTCCTGCACCAGGCGAGTCTTCCCGAGGCCGCCGGTGCCGAGCACGGTCACGACCGGCGCGGCGCCGAGCAGCGTCTCGACCGCGGCGACGTCGGCGTCCCGGCCGATGAGCGCGTTGGGCGCGACGCGGAGCCCGTGGGCGGCGGGGGCGGGGCGTGCGACCGGCCGGCCGGCGGGCGACGGCGGCGGCGCGGCCCCGTCCAGCAGCTCCAGGTGGAACGCCGCCACCTCCGGCGCCGGGTCGGTCCCGAGCGCCTCGCGCAGCCGCTCCCGGTAGGCGCCGAACGCCGCGACCGCCTCGGTGCTCCGGCCCGCCGCGTGCAGCGCGCGCATCCGCAGCAGGTGCGCCCCGTCGTCGAGCGGCGCGAGCGCGAGCAGGTCCTGCGCGGCCGCGAGCGCCCCGGCGTCGCCGAGGTCGAGCAGCGCGGCGGCGCGCACCCGCAGCAGGTCGCGGCGCAGGCCGTCCGCGCGCGCGGCCAGGGCGGCCACCAGGTCGGGGGACGTCGCGCCGGCCCCGGGCTCGCCGTCCCAGAGGTCGAGCGCGGCCCCCGTGCCGGCGGCGGCCGCGTGCGCGTCTCCCGCCGCCAGCGCCGCGCGCCCCGCGTCGAGCGCGTCCGCGGCCCGCAGCAGGTCCACCGCCCCGCGGGCGACGCCGAGCACGTAGCCCGCGGTGGTGGACGCGAGCAGGCCCGGGTGGGCGCCGCGGAGCCGGGACACCAGCGTCTGGAGCGCCGCGCGGCCCGACGCCGGCGCGCCGTCCGGCCAGGTCTCGTCCACCGCGCGGGCGCTCGACAGCCCGCGCGGCTCGAGCGCGAGCGCCAGCAGCAGGTTCGCGCCCAGGCCGGCCACGGGCAGCAGCGCGCCGTCGGGGCCGGCCGCGCGGACCTGGCCGAGGACGGCCAGCCGCAGCGGCTCGGCCGCGGGCTCGGGCGCGGGACCAGGCACCGCGGCAGTCTAGGTCGCGCGCCGCCACTCAGAACGTGAAGGCGGCCACCCGGGTGCGCAGGTCCTCCGAGGTGCCCGCGAGCCCGCGCACCTGGGTGTCGACCTGGCCGACCACGGACGCCACGTCGGCGGTGGCGTCGGTCAGGCCGGTGAGGTTGGCCGCGATCTCCCCCGAGCCGGCCGCGGCCTCCGCCACGCCGCGGCTCATCTCCGCCGTCGTGGCCGTCTGCTCCTCGACGGCGGACGCGATCGCGACCTGGAAGTCGTTGATGTCGCCGATGATCCGGGCGATCTCGCCGATCGCCGTCACGGCCTGGTCCGAGTCGGCCTGGATCGCCTCGACGCGGCGCGCGATGTCCTCGGTGGCCTTCGCCGTCTCCTGCGCGAGCTCCTTGACCTCGCCCGCGACGACCGCGAACCCCTTGCCCGCGTCCCCCGCCCGGGCGGCCTCGATGGTCGCGTTGAGCGCGAGCAGGTTGGTCTGCTCCGCGATCGTGGTGATGACCTTGACCACGTTGCCGATCTCGGTCGAGCTGGTGCCGAGCTGCGCGACCGTGCCGTTCGCCGTCTCGGCCACCTCGGTGGCGTGCGCGGCGACCCGCGCCGCCTCGTTCGCGTTCTGCGCGATCTCGCGGATGCTGGCGCCCATCTGCTCCGCGCCGGCGGCGACCGCCTGCACGTTCCGCGACACCTGTTCCGCCGCCGCGGCCGTGACGCCGACCTGCGCGCTGGTCGCGTCGGAACCCGCGCCCACCCGGGTCGAGGCCGAGGACAGCGCGGCGACCGCGCTCCCCACCTCGTCGGTGGTCCGGACGACGCCCGCGAGGGTGTCCCGCACCGCGGCCTGCGCCACGTCGAGCGACGCCGCGAGCCGGGCGAGCTCGTCGGACCCGCCCAGGTCGCAGGACCGGGTCAGGTCGCGCGCGGCGATCCCGTCGACGACGTCCTCGAGCGCGGCGAGCCGGCGGCGCACCCGGCGCCCGAGCCCGAGCCCCAGGCCCAGCGACAGCACCGCGCCCACCCCGATCAGCGCGCCGACCTCGACGGTGGTGCGGGTGCTCGTCGAGGACGCGGCCTCGATGGAGGCGTCGATCGCGCCGTACGCGTCGTCCAGCAGCACGCCCAGGGCGTCGGTGAGGTCGGCGTTCGCCGCCTGGTACCGCTCCGTCACGGGGGCGATCTCGGCGGGCGGCAGCGCCGACAGGTCGTCCAGC
Source organism: Cellulomonas sp. GbtcB1 (assembly GCF_019091725.1). Lineage (NCBI taxonomy): Bacteria > Bacillati > Actinomycetota > Actinomycetes > Micrococcales > Cellulomonadaceae > Cellulomonas > Cellulomonas sp. GbtcB1. Next base: position 29,699 of record NZ_JAGXJG010000046.1, read on the forward strand.
ACGATCTCGCGCACCACGCCCCACTGGGTGCCCACCTCGTCGAGCGCGGGCTGCTGGTCGGCCGGGATCGCCAGGCCCCGCAGGGTCGCGAGCGCCGCGTCGGCCGCGGCCACCTCGGCGTCGCGGTCCTGCTCGGCGGTGGGGTTGACCTCCGGCGCCAGGGTGAGCGCGGTGTTGTAGGCGACGGCCCCCTTGATGCCCGACTGCAGCTCCCCGGCCGCCTGCACCAGCTCCACCTGCGTGTCGCGCAGGTCGGCGAGCGTGCCGCGCTGCTCCGCGAGGGCCTGCAGGCCGACGACGCCGGCCGCACCTCCCGCGACGACGGCGACGGCCACCGCCCCGACCATCGTGGTCGCGAGCGAGCGGCGGAGCGGGGTGGCGTGACGGTCCATGTCGAGGCCTTCCTCCTTCAGGGGGTACAGCAGGAAGGTTCGACCGGCGAGGGCCCGATCTGAGGCGTTCGGTCGGATGAATGCGCAGGTCAGAGGCGGTTTTTGCCCTCCGCGCATGCGGCCGCCCGGGCCCTGCTCGGGACCCTCGTCGGTCCCGGCGCCCGCGGCGTTGGGTGCGCAGCGGCGACGGTGCAGGCAGGGGGCTGCGCCGTCGCCGCGCGCTGCCCGCCATCGTGGTCCCCGTCACCCCTCGCCGACCGGGACGTCGGTCCCGGGGTGCGCACGGTAGGTTGAGCCCATGCGCCTGCACGTCGCCGACCACCCGCTCGTCGCCCACAAGCTGTCGGTGCTCCGGAACAAGGACACGTCGTCCCCCACGTTCCGCAAGCTCGTCGACGAGCTGGTGACCCTGCTGGCGTACGAGGCGACCCGCGAGGTCCGCACCGAGCCCGTCGAGGTCGTGACCCCCGTGGCCACCACCACCGGCGTGAAGATCGCCGAGCCACTGCCCCTCGTGGTCCCGATCCTGCGCGCCGGCCTCGGCATGCTCGACGGCATGACCCGCCTCATGCCGACCGCGGAGGTCGGGTTCCTGGGCATGCAGCGCGACGAGACGACGCTCGAGGCCATCACCTACGCGAACCGGCTGCCCGAGGACCTCACCGGCCGGCAGTGCTTCCTGGTCGACCCGATGCTCGCCACCGGCGGCACGCTGGTCGCGGCGATCGACTACCTGTTCGCCCGCGGGGCCCGCGACGTGACGGCGGTCTGCCTCCTCGCGGCGCCCGAGGGCCTCAAGGTCGTCGAGGACGCCGTCGGCGACCGGGGCGACGTGACCGTCGTGGTCGCGGCCGTGGACGAGCGCCTGGACGAGAACGCGTACATCATCCCGGGCCTCGGCGACGCGGGCGACCGGCTCTACGGCGTCGTCTGACGCCCCCGACGGGGCGGACGCCCCGTCCCCCGCGCCGAGGTCATCGGGTCTCGGCCGCTGAGACCGCGCGCGGAAAGCCCTTGGCCCCCGGCGCGGCCGCTGCCACCATCGGGGGCGTGAGCCTCCGCCGACGCCCGACCGACGCCTCCCCGGCGTCCGTCGGCGTACACCCGGGAGCGCCCCGCACGCGCTGTTGGTCCTGACGCCCCGCGTCCGCCCGACCACCAGCCCGGCCGCCGCTCGCAGCGGCCCCCGCGCACCCCCGGAGATCCCCGTGGCACGTCACCGCACCCCCGCACCCCCGCCCGCCCCGGCGCCGCCGCGCGGCGACGGCGCCGCCGACCGCGCCGGCTTCGTGCTGTACGTCGGCCTGCAGGCCGACTCCCCGGCGCTGGACGCCGCGCGCGCCGCCGACCTGGCCGAGGTCGCCGAGGCGCTGCGCGACCTCGCGCGCGACCTGCTGCCGACCGCCGAGACGTTCACGGCGCTGTCCCTGGTGCCGTCCGGGCGCGAGGACGACGTGCAGAGCATCCGGCGGCGGCTCGCCGGGCTGCAGCCGCTCGAGGCCGCCGCCGGGACGACCTGACCCGGCGCACCCGGAGCGCACACGAGCACCCAGCCGCCCGCGCCACCCGGCGCCGGGGAGCACCTGGGTGCCCACCCGTTCGCGCGTCCTACCCCTCAGTCCGCCCCGGATCACCACCCAACGGGGCCCGAGATGCTACTCATCGGTCGTCGAACGGGTGTCGATCGGGCCTAGCGTTGGCAGTGCGACGACCACCGCGGACCGGTCCCCCGGGACCGACCACCGCGAGGTCCCGCAGCCGTCCGGCGTTCGCCCCCCTGGCGTCGGACGGCACTGGCCGGCCCCCGGTCCGAGCACGACAAGGCCCCCTGCCACGGGCCGGGGACCGGCCACCTCTCCGTGCGGCGCCACCGGCGCCGCACGCGCGGCCCGGGCAGCGGGTGCGGCGCCCGGGCCGCGCTCCTACCGTGGGGGTATGCGCATCGCCATCGCCGGAGGCCACGGTCAGATCGCCCGCCGACTGAGCAGGCTGCTCGCGGAGCGGGGTGACACGCCGCTCGCGATCGTCCGGAACCCGGACCACGTCGCCGACGTCGAGGCGGACGGCGCCACCGCGGTGCTGCTCGACCTCGAGTCCGCGGGCGTCGACGCGCTCGCCGCGCAGCTCACCGACGCGGACGCCGTCGTGTTCGCCGCGGGCGCGGGCCCGGGCAGCGGGGCCGAGCGCAAGGACTCCGTCGACCGGGGCGCCGCGGCGCTGCTCGCCGACGCGGCCCAGCAGGCCGGGGTGCGGCGCTACCTGCTCGTGTCCTCGGTCGGCGCCGGCGCGGAGCCGCCGGCCGGCACCGACGAGGTGTTCGCCGCGTACCTGCGCGCCAAGACCGCCGCCGAGGACGACCTCCGCGGCCGGGACCTCGACTGGACGATCCTCCGCCCCGGCGGTCTGACCGACGACGCCGGGACCGGGCACGTGCGCCTCGGCGCGGAGGTCCCGCGGGGGCAGGTGCCGCGCGACGACGTGGCCGCGGTGCTGGTCGGGCTGCTGGACGAGCCCCGCACGGCCGGCCTGGTGCTCGAGCTGTCCGAGGGCGCGACCCCGCTCGCGGCGGCGGTCGCCGCCGCGACCGAGCGCGAGGACTGACCCAGGGCCCCATCAACGACCCCGAGTGGAGTGTTCTGCCCGACACGCCAGTGCGTGTCGGGCAGGACGCTCCACCGGTCTCCACCCGTGCCGCGACGTCCGGGCACCGCGCGGGCGGGTCAGGCCGGGGCGTAGGTGAGGCAGTCGGCCAGGTCGTGGCCGGCGCCCACGCGCACGGCCTCCGCCGCGCAGGTCAGGTGCTCGTTGTGCGTGCAGTCCGCGCGCTGGCAGGCGCCGACGTGCGAGACGACGCGGTCGAGCCCGCCCTTGATGTTGAGCGGGATGAACGTGGCGCACTTCGCGTCCCCGGCCGAGCCGGCGATCGTGATGGCGGCCGCGCTGCACGCGTGCTCGTGGTTGTACGAGCACCCGTCGACGGAGCACTCGGAGACGGGCGGCTGGTCCATGAGGGTGCTCATCGCGGGACCTCCGGGGTCGGTGGGGGCGTGCCGATGCTGACCCGGTCGACGGTAGGCCGCGGATTTCCGCGCGTCTAGAAAGGAAGGCCTGGCTTACCGGCGAAACCGCACGTCAGGGCCGCGACATACGTCGAGAAAAGCGCCGGGCGCGGGCAGCGGCTGCATTTCTCAACACCGTCGTCACCTATTTCCGGGGCGGCCCGATCCGCCGCAGCAGCGCCGCGGTCACCCGGCGCAGCAGCACCCCGACGACGGCCGCCGGCACCGCCACCGCCCACACCCGCGCGTCGGTGGGGTCCAGGACGAACAGCCGCTGCCCGAGCGGCGTGCCGACCGCGAGCGCCATGCCCAGCACCATCGCCGCGACCAGCCCGACCTTCCAGGGGCGCAGCGGCCGGGCCACCTCGACGAGCACGTCGAACGCGGTGAGCACGAGGGCGAGGAACGCGGCCGTGGCGGTGAGGACGTGCATGGCCTGGCCGTCGCCGATGACCGCGCGCGCCGCCACGTACGCCCCGTAGGTCGCCGCGGCCACCGCCACGCCGCCGGGGACCGCGGCGGTCAGCACCCGCCGCACGAACCCGGGCCGGGCGGCCTCCTGGTTGGGCGCGAGCCCGAGGACGGTCGCGGGGATGCCGATCGTGAACCAGGCGATGAGCGTGACGTGCCGGGGCAGCAGCGGGAACGGCACCGCGCTGACGGCGACGACCAGCGCCAGCAGGATCGAGTACACCGTCTTGGACAGGAACAGCGTCGCGACCCGCTCGATGTTCGCGATGACCCGCCGGCCCTCGGCCACCACGTGCGGCAGCGTCGCGAAGTCGCTGTCGAGCAGCACGATCCGCGCCACCGCCCGCGCGGCCGGGCTGCCGTTGCCCATCGCCACGCCGACGTCGGCGTCCTTGAGCGCGAGCACGTCGTTCACGCCGTCGCCGGTCATCGCCACCGTGTGCCCGCGCGCGGTGAGCGCCCGCACCAGCCCGCGCTTCTGCTCCGGCGCGACCCGGCCCAGCACGACGGCCCGCTCCGCGGCGTCGGCGAGCGCCTCCTGCTCCTCCGGCAGCTCGCGGGCGTCCAGCACCGCGCCGGCGGGCAGCCCCACCTGGCCGGCCACGGCCGCGACGGCGTTCGGCGCGTCGCCGGAGACGACCTTGACGGCCACCTGCTGCCGCGCGAAGTACGCGAGCGTGCCCGCGGCCTCGGGGCGGATGCGCTGGTCGAGGACCGCGAGCGCGGCGGCGCGGCGACCGGCCGGGAGCGCCGCGGCGTCCGGCGCACCGTCCAGGCCGGCGAGGGCCAGCACCCGGCGGCCCCGCGCGGCCTCCTCCGCGACCCGCAGGAGCGCCGGGTGCCCGGGCGGCAGCAGCACGTCCGGCGCGCCGAGCGCCCAGGACCGGCCGTCCGCGGTCTGCACCGCGGCCCAGCGGCGGGCGGAGGAGAACGGCACGACGGCGGCGGTGACCGCGGGCGCCCGGTCGCCGACGTGCTCGACGACGGCCCGCAGGCTGGCGTTCGGCCGCTCCTCGGCGGCGCCCAGCGTGGCGAGCACGGTCGCGACCTGCTCCGGGGCGAGCGCCGGGTCCAGCACCTCGACCGACCGGACCCGCATCCCGTCCTCGGTGAGCGTGCCGGTCTTGTCGAAGCACACCACGTCGACCCGGGCGAGCGACTCCATCGCGGGCAGGTCCTGCACCAGGCACTGCCGCCGGCCGAGCCGGATGACGCCGACCGCCATCGCCACGCTCGTCATCAGGACCAGGCCCTCGGGCACCATCGGCACCACGGCCGCGACCATGCCGCGCAGCGCGTCGCTCGGGGCCTGGTCGTTGATCCAGAGCTGGTTGACCACGGTGAGCGCCGCGACCGGCACCAGCGCCCAGGTGATGTAGCGCAGGATCCGGTCGATGCCCGCGCGCAGGTCCGACGACGGCTTCTTGAACGCGGACGCCTCGCGGGACAGCCGGGCGGCGTACGCGTCCTCCCCGACCCGGCTCGCGCGCAGCACGCCGGAACCGGCCACGACGACGCTGCCCGACAGCAGCCGGTCGCCCGGCGCAGGGAGCACCGGCTCCGACTCGCCGGTGAGCAGGGACTCGTCGACCTCGAGGCCCGCCGTGCCGACCAGCTCGCCGTCGACCGGCACCTGGTCGCCCGCGGCCAGCCGGACCAGGTCGTCGACGACGAGCTCGGCGGGGTCGAGCTCCACGACGCCCGCGGCCCGCTGCACCGTCACCGGCGACCGGTTCAGCAGCGCCAGCCGGTCCAGGGTCCGCTTGGCGCGCACCTCCTGGACCATGCCGGCGGCGCTGTTGACGACGATGAGCAGCCCGAACAGGCCGTCGAGCAGGTGGCCCGTGCTCAGCACCACGAGGAACAGCACCAGGTAGATCGCGTTGACCCGGGTGAGGGTGTTGCTGCGCACGATCTCGGCCAGGCTGCGGCTGGTGCCGGTATCGACCCGGTTCACGTCGCCGCGGGCGACCCGCTCGCGGACCTCGTCCGCCGTCAGCCCGCCGATGACCTCGGCCTCCTGGTGCACCATGCGTCGACGGTAGCCGGGATCGGGGACCCCTCAGGGGCCGGGTGCGACGGAGACGGGCGCGGCGGCCTCCGCGCGGCGCGCCCGCGGTCGCGCGGCGTCCACCTCGGCGTTCAGCACGCCGCCCAGCAGCACCGCGATGCTCGACAGCCAGATCCACAGCGCCGCCGCCAGGACGAGGCCCAGCATCTGCGCGGCGGCCTGGACGACGGCCGCGCTCCCGGCGTCGGCACCGGGCGTGTCCGGCACCGCCGCGGCGACGTAGGCCACGAACCCCGTCGAGACCAGCAGCACGCCGAGCGTCCCGGCCGCCGCGCCGGGCAGGCAGCGCCGCCAGGTGCTGACGACGTTCGGCGCGTACCGGTAGAGCAGGGTGAGGAACGCCCCGCCCAGCACCAGCGCCGCCGGCCAGCGCAGGACCGACCACGCCGCGCGGAACGCGTCACCCAGCCCCAGGCGCGCCGCGAGCGCGTCGCCCCCGCCCAGCAGCGGCCCGACGACGACCAGCAGGAGCACCGTCACGAGCGTGACCAGCGCGCCGACCGTGAACGCGAACCCGAGCAGGTACTGCGTCACGACGTTCTGCCGGGACTCCACGCGGTAGGCGTCGTCGAGCGCCCGCACCGCGGCGCGGAACACCCGGCTCGCCAGGTACAGCGTCACCGCGAGCGCCCCGAGGGCGAACCCGCCGCGCCGCTCGTCCAGCAGGCCGTCGACCAGCGGCGCCAGCACGTCGCTCGCCACCTGCTGCGCGAACACCGTCGCGAGCCCGTCCACGACGCTCGTGCGGATCTCGTCCACCTGCTCGTCGCCGAGCAGCGGCCGCAGGTACCCGAGGCTCGCGCCGAGCGCCGTGGCGATCGGCACCAGCGAGATCAGTGCGTAGTAGGTCATCTCGGCGGCCAGACCGGTGATCCGCACCTCGCCCGACCGCACCACCGAGCGCACCGCGAGGGAGGCGACGCCCCAGCCGCGCACCGTCAGCGGGTGCCGGTCGGCCAGCGCGACCGCCCGCTGCGCGACCGGCGGGCCACCGGCGCGCCGCGCCCGGCGGCGGGCCTGCGGGCGAACGGGTTCACCGTGACCGCGCT
>NZ_JAGXJG010000452.1:0-243 GCF_019091725.1 Cellulomonas sp. GbtcB1
ACCTGGTGGAGCCGGTTCCAGCGGTACACCGCCGAGGGCTGCGGGGAGGTCGTCGAGCGGTTCGCGGCCGAGCGGATCCCGCTGTCGGTGTCGGTGCACGACATGGACTGGCACGTCACCGAGGACGACCCGGCGCTCGGCTCCGGCTGGACCGGGTACACGTGGAACCGCGACCTGTTCCCGGACCCGCACGCCCTGCTGTCCTGGCTGCACGACCGCGGCCTGCGGGTCACGCTGAACGTG
>NZ_JAGXJG010000453.1:0-243 GCF_019091725.1 Cellulomonas sp. GbtcB1
TGAAACTCCACCAATTGCTTCTTGATCCAAGTCTCTCCTTCCATGTCGATGGCTTACTTTCATCATTGCTTTCTCAATGTTCTCCCAACTTGTTGAAGAATCAGTACGATCTGGATCAATTAGATCCAAAGCATTCTCCAACTCATCCCTCAACTTCTCATCTGCTGCTCTAAGGAACAATGTGCATCTCTGCATCTGAATGACTTGTGCCTCCGAATCAGGAAGTTGGTTGTACTTCTTGTT
>NZ_JAGXJG010000454.1:0-243 GCF_019091725.1 Cellulomonas sp. GbtcB1
TCCTGGCGTAGGTGTGCCGCTCCGCGACGTCGACCGCGGAGCGCGGCGCGGCGAACTCCTCGCGCAGGCCCGGGCCGCGGAACGGGTGCACGTCGGAGCCGAGCGCGGCGGTCGGCATGCCGCCCTCGTCGGTCCCCAGGGTGTCGCCGAACACCCCGACCACGCAGGGCCCGCCGCTGCGCTCCGGCACGTCCTCGCCGCCGCCCCGCCAGGCGGAGCACATCGAGCCCGGGCCGATCGTCG
>NZ_JAGXJG010000455.1:0-243 GCF_019091725.1 Cellulomonas sp. GbtcB1
GGCAGCGCCCAGGTGTAGACCGACGTGCTGGACGACGTGGTGCTGTCCCCCTGCTTCAACCTGTCCGCGGGCACCGTCCGCGCGGCGGTCTGCGAGCACGGCTGCACCAGCGTCGCCGAGGCCAAGACGTGCACCCGCGCCGGCACCGTCTGCGGCTCCTGCGTCCCGCTGCTGACTACCGTCGTGAACCGGACGCTGGAGAAGGCCGGCATCGCGGTGTCCTACGCGATGTGCGAGCACTTC
>NZ_JAGXJG010000456.1:0-243 GCF_019091725.1 Cellulomonas sp. GbtcB1
CCACCGCCGTGGTCGGCCAGGTGATCTCGCGGCGCCCGTCGTCGCCCGCGCCGTCCACGGGGCGGTTCACCTGGTAGTCGTGGTACTCCTCGGGGTCCAGCTCGTCGGCCTGCTCCGCGCCCCAGGCCTCGTGCAGGTGCTCCAGCGCCCGGCTGGCCGCCGACCCGGCGACGTTCCAGCCCTCGAAGGCCCCCAGGAGGGTGGTGTCGCGCTCCCGGCGCCCCGCCGGTGCGGCTGACTGCT
>NZ_JAGXJG010000457.1:0-243 GCF_019091725.1 Cellulomonas sp. GbtcB1
GGGGGACCCGTCGGGTGCGGACTGCGGGGAGGAGCAGACGTGGGCCACGTGTGCCTCCAGCGCATCGACGTCGGTGCGATCCGGCGCGGGGCGGATGCCGCGTCTCCCGGCACTCTAGTAGGTCTTTCGTCCCTGGCGAGGGCGGTCGGCGGGCGGTCCCGGGGCCGCGGGCCCGGGTGGCACGGGTCAGGCCCGGGGCCCCCAGCGCCGGCGAGCGGCGGCCAGAACCCGGCGCCCGGCCAA
>NZ_JAGXJG010000458.1:0-243 GCF_019091725.1 Cellulomonas sp. GbtcB1
CCCCGTGAAGTCTTACAATCTCTCTGACATACAATTCTGCCAACTGATCCACTGTAAATGTTGTTCTAACCGCCAGAAAATGAGCAGATTTTATGAATCGATCCACCACTACCCAGATGGATTCAAACAAACCCGTGGTCCTAGGTAACCCGACCACAAAATCCATCGTGATATCATCCCACTGCCATTCTGGTAGGGTTAGAGGCTGCACCAACCCTGCTGGTCTCTGATGTTCAGCCTTAA
>NZ_JAGXJG010000459.1:0-242 GCF_019091725.1 Cellulomonas sp. GbtcB1
CGATCATCACGCGCTGGCACATGCCGCCGGTGAGCTGGTGCGGGTACGCGCGCGCGGCCCGGGCCGGGTCGGCGATGTGCACCCGGCCCAGCAGCCGCTCCGCCTCCGCCCGCGCGGACCGCTTGTCGGCGCCCGCACCGTCGGCCTGGTGCAGCCGGGCCATGCGGGCGATCTGCTCGCCCACCAGCATCAGGAGGGTGAGCGTGTCCTTCGGGCTCTGGAAGATCATCGCGAACCGGCGC
>NZ_JAGXJG010000460.1:0-242 GCF_019091725.1 Cellulomonas sp. GbtcB1
CGCGCCGGTGCTGGGCCCCCAGCGCCGCGATCAGGCCGCCGGTCGAGTGGCCCAGAAGCACGACCTGGTCGTGCCGCTCCCGCACCAGGCGGACCTCGGCGTCGATCTCCTCGGCGTAGACCGCCAGCGACCGGGTGTCGTTCGGCTCCCGGCCCGCGCGGGTCGACCGGCCGTAGTCGCGCAGGTCCCGGGCGTACAGGTCGTAGCCGCGGTCGGCGAGCGCGTCGGCGGCGTGCGTCTGG
>NZ_JAGXJG010000461.1:0-242 GCF_019091725.1 Cellulomonas sp. GbtcB1
CCCCCGCCCACCCCCCCTGCTCGCCCGGCCGCGGGCCGGGGTCTCGATCGGGGGCCCCGGCCCGCGGTGCCCCGCCGCCACTAGGGCCGGCGGCGTGACGACGCAGACCCCGGCACCGGCGCCGAGGCTCCACCGGGACCGGTTCACCCTCACGCACGACGGCGTCTTCGTCACGTGGGGCTGGCTGCTCTACTCCTTCAACCCGAGCGTGCCGCTGCTGGCCGCCGAGCCCGGGGTGTCGA
>NZ_JAGXJG010000047.1:0-35994 GCF_019091725.1 Cellulomonas sp. GbtcB1
GCCGGCCCGTGCCCGCCCGGCCGCGCCCCGGCCCCCGCGCCCTGCCGCGCCCGCGCCGCGTCGATGACGTCCCGACGCGCGTCGAGCGCCCGGGCGGCGACGCGCGACGCGTCCGCGATCCGCACGCCGTCGTCGCCCGCCATCTCCAGCCCGCACCGCGCGCACCGCGTCGCCGCGAGCGGGGCACCGCAGGCGGCGCACCGCGTGAAGTCGAGCAGCTGGCGCCGCAGCGCGTCCAGGGAGGTCGGTTCCACGAGCCCGAGCGTGCCAGGTCGGGGGGCCACGGGGCGGCTCGTCCACAGTTCCTACCCAGGGTTTCACCACGTCGGACGCCCGCGACGACCCGCGGCGCCCGCCCGCTCGACGTGCCGACGGACCGCGTCCGCGACAGGGTGGAGCCGTCCCCCGTGACCGACGAGACACCGCCCCCGGGTGGCACGCGGGCAAGTCATGGGATGAATATGGCCTGACGACAACGACAGGAGTGATCCCGTGGCACGCAGCAGCACGGTGGCCGACCAGCTCGTCGCCCAGGTGGTGGCGGCCGGGGCCAAGCACATCTACGGCATCGTCGGCGACAGCCTGAACCCGGTCGTGGACGCGGTCCGCCGAGCCCGGGCCGCGGGCGAGGACATCCAGTGGGTGCACGTCCGCCACGAGGAGGCCGCTGCGTTCGCCGCGGCCGCCGAGGCGGAGATCACCGGCGACCTCGCCGTCTGCGCCGGCTCCTGCGGCCCGGGCAACCTGCACCTGATCAACGGCCTGTACGACGCGAACCGCAGCCGGGTCCCCGTCCTCGCGATCGCCTCGCACATCCCGAGCGCGCAGATCGGCACCCAGTACTTCCAGGAGACGCACCCGGACCGGCTGTTCGTCGAGTGCTCGGTGTTCTCCGAGATGATCTCGTCCGCCGCGCAGGCGCCGCGCGTGATCCGCAGCGCGATCCACCACGCCTACGGCGCCCCGGGCGTCGCGGTGCTGACGCTCCCCGGCGACGTCGCCGACCTCGAGGCACCGCCCGCCGGCACCGACACCCTGGCGCGCCCGCGCAAGCCGCGCGTCGTCCCCGCCGAGGCCGACGTCGCCGCGCTGGCCGCCGCGATCGACGGCGCCAAGAAGGTCACGATCCTGGCCGGCGCGGGCGTCCGCGGCGCGCACGACGACGTCCTCGCCCTCGCCGACAAGATCGCCGCGCCCGTCGGGCACAGCCTGCGCGGCAAGGAGCACATCCAGTACGACAACCCGTTCGACGTCGGGATGACCGGCCTGCTCGGCTACGGCGCGCTCCAGGCGTCGATGGACGAGGCCGACCTGCTGATCCTGCTCGGCACCGACTTCCCGTACGACCAGTTCCTGCCCTCCGACGTCCGCACCGTCCAGGTCGACATCGAGCCCACCCGTCTCGGCCGCCGCACCCGGAACGACCTGGCGGTCGTCGGCGACGTGGGCGAGACCGTCCGCGCGCTGCTGCCGCTCGTCGAGCGGAAGAAGTCCCGCCGGTTCCTCGACCAGATGGTGAAGAAGCACGAGAAGGCGATGGGCGGGGTCGTCGGCGCCTACACCAAGGACGTCGAGCACCACCGCCCGATCCACCCCGAGTACGCCGCGGTCGTCCTCGACGAGGAGGCCGCCGACGACGCCGTGTTCACGGTGGACACCGGCATGGGCAACGTCTGGGCGGCGCGGTACCTCACGCCGAACGGCCGCCGCCGCGTCATCGGGTCGTTCCTGCACGGGTCGATGGCCAACGCGGTGCCGCACGCGATCGGTGCGGCGCTGGCCGCCCGGGACTCCGGCGCCGAGCAGAAGCACGTCGTGGCGATCGCGGGCGACGGCGGCCTCTCGATGCTGCTGGGCGAGCTCATCACGCTCGTGCACTACGACCTGCCCGTGAAGGTGATCCTGTTCGACAACGCGACGCTGGGCATGGTCCGGCTGGAGATGCTGGTCGACGGCCTGCCGAGCTACGGCACCGACTCCCCCGCGATCGACTACGCGGCGCTCGGCACCGCGCTCGGCATCCCGTCGGTGCGCGTCGAGGACCCGACCCAGATCCGGGCGGCGCTGCGCCAGGCGTTCGCCCACGACGGCCCGGCGCTGGTCGACCTGGTCACCGACCCGCGGGCGCTGTCGATCCCGCCCAAGATCACGCGCCAGCAGGTCAGCGGGTTCACGGCGGCGATGAGCAAGGAGATCCTCGGCGGCGGCATGGGCGAGGTCATGGCGATGGCCCGCTCGAACCTGCGCAACGTCCCGCGCCCCTGATCCGGGGCCGCGCCGCCCTCAGTGCAGGTCGCCGAGGGCGGCGCGGATCTCGCTCGTGATCACCGTCATCGCCCGCTCGGCGGCCTCGGGGTCGCGGCGACGGACCGCCTCCGCGACAGCGGCGTGCGCGTCGAGCGCCTCCGCCCGCGGGCGGGACGGCATCAGGCCGTGCCGGGTGCGACCGGCGAGGACCTCGGCGACCACGCCGGTGAGCGCGCCGAACATCTCGTTGCGACCCGCCCGGAGCAGCAGGGCGTGGAACTGCTGGTCGACCTCGAGGAACTCGTCCAGCCGGCCGGCCTCCCCGAGCTCGCGGAGCCGCGCCATCAGGGCCAGCAGCTCGTCGACCTCCTCGGGGGAGGCGTGCCGGGCGGCGGCCGCCGCGGCGACGGGTTCCACGGCGGCGCGCAGCTCCGTCAGCGAGCGCAGCTGACCCAGCCTCCCGGGGCCGGCGAGCCGCCACCGGATGACGCGCGGGTCGAACACCATCCAGTCGGACGCCGGCCGCACGACCAGCCCCACCCGGCGCCGCGACGTCAGCAGCCCCAGCTGCTCGAGCGAGCGCATCGTCTCCCGCGCCACGGTCCGCGACACCCCGAACCGGTGCTGGAGCTGCTCCAGCGTCAGGACCGCGCCGGCCGGGAGCACCCCGGCCGTGATCTCCGCGCCGATCGCCTCGAGCACGGTGCTGTGCAGCACCTCGACCGCCACGTGCGTCCCCTCGTCCCCGTCCCGGCGCGCGCCTGACCGGCGGCCGTGCCAGGGTCGCACACGGGATCGGGTGCGAGGACGCGCCCGACCCGTCGCCGCCACTGGTGACATCTTTGGGTTTCAAAGGTCGCATCTTTGTGGCAGAGTGTCGGCACCCCGGGGCGATCCGGGGCAGCGCCCGGACGCTCACGCCCGGACAACGACGTCAAGGAGGGCAGCGATGCCGGAGGTCCAGCACCTCGTGATCATGGGTGTCTCGGGGTCGGGGAAGACCACGACCGCGCAGATCCTCGCCGACCGTCTCGGCTGGCCGTACGCCGAGGCCGACGAGTTCCACCCCCAGGCCAACATCGACAAGATGTCGGCGGGCACCCCGCTGACCGACGAGGACCGCTGGCCGTGGCTGCGCGCCATGCGGGACTGGCTCACCGAGCAGTCCCGCGCCGGCCGGTCGACCATCGTCACCTGCTCCGCGCTGCGGGTCGCCTACCGCGACGTGCTGCGCGAGGCCGAGGGCCGGGTCCGGTTCGTGCACCTGCAGGGCACGATCGAGGCGATCGGCGAGCGCATGTCCGGCCGCGCCGGGCACTTCATGCCGACCTCCCTGCTGCCCTCGCAGTTCCAGACCCTCGAGCCGCTGACCGACGCCGAGGACGGCGTCGTCGTGCCGGTCGAGGTCTCGCCCCACTCCGTCGCCGACGCCGCCCTGCGCGAGCTCGGCATCGACCCCGCCACCGCACGCGCCGACGTGGCGCCGGCGACCTCCCCCCAGGAGTCCTGATGCTCTCCCTCCCGACCGCAGCACCGCTGCTGCTGGCCGCCGCGGCCGAGGACGCCGCGCCCGCCGTCTCCGACACCCGGCTGATCGTCGCCGCCGTCGTCGGCATCGCGGTCATCGTCGCGCTGATCGTCTGGGTGAAGCTGCACCCGTTCCTCGCGCTCATGCTCGGCGCGGGTGTGCTCGCCGTGGCCGCCGGCCTGCCCTACGTCGACGCCTTCACCTCGTTCACGGCCGGCCTCGGCACCACCGTCGCCGGCGTCGGCATCCTCATCGCCCTCGGCGCGATCATCGGCAAGATGCTGATCGACTCCGGCGGGGCCGACCAGATCGTCGACTCGATCCTCGCCCGGACGCCGGTCCAGCGGCTGCCGTGGGCGATGGCGTTCGCCGCGTTCATCATCGGCATCCCGCTGTTCTTCGAGGTCGGCGTCGTGCTGCTGATCCCGGTCGTCATGCTCGTCGCCCGCCGGTCCAAGGTGTCGATGATCGTCGTCGGCATCCCGGCCCTCGCCGGCCTGTCCGCGCTGCACGGCCTGGTGCCGCCGCACCCCGGCCCGCTCATCGCGATCGACGCCCTCGGCGCCGACCTGGGCCTGACGCTCGGCCTCGGGCTGCTCGTCTCCATCCCGACCGTCGCGATCGCCGGCCCGCTGCTCGCGAAGCCGATGGCCCGCTGGGTCCCGCTCGACCCGCCGACCGAGATCCTCGGCGCCTCGGACCGCGCCGACGACGCGCGCCGCCCGTCGTTCGCCACCGCGCTGACGGTCGTGCTGCTGCCGGTCGTCCTCATGCTGGCCCGCACGCTCGCCGAGACCGTCGGGTTCGAGGACTCCGGGTTCGGCCAGGTGCTCGACTTCGTGGGCACCCCCCTGGTCGCGCTGCTCATCACCGCGCTGGTGTCGCTCGTCCTGCTCGGCACCCGCCAGGGCCGCGACCGCAGCATGGTCAGCAAGCTCGTCGACTCCTCGTTCGCCCCGATCGCGAGCATCCTGCTCATCGTCGGCGCGGGCGGCGGCTTCAAGCAGACCCTGGTCGACTCCGGCGTCGGCGACGTCATCGCCAAGGGCCTCGCGAACGCACCGATCTCGCCGCTGCTCGCCGCGTGGCTGGTCGCGGTGCTGATCCGCGTCGCCACCGGCTCCGCGACCGTCGCCACCGTCACCGCGGCCGGCATCGTCGCGCCGCTGGCCGAGGGCCTGTCCCCGACGCACGTCGCGCTCATGGTCCTGGCGATCGGCGCCGGCTCGGTGTTCCTCAGCCACGTGAACGACGCCGGGTTCTGGCTGGTCAAGGAGTACTTCAAGATGACCGTCGGCCAGACGTTCAAGACCTGGTCGCTCATGGAGTGCGTCCTGTCGGTGACCGCCCTGGTGGTGGTCCTGCTCCTGAGCCTGGTCATCTAGCGACCACGCCCCGCACGCACCGACGGCCCCGCCCGGCACCACGCCGCGGCGGGGCCGTCGCGCGTCAGCCCAGCGGCTCGAGCGGCGTGGTCGCGGGTCCCTCCAGGGGGGTGCCGTCGGGGGCGAACCGGCTCCCGTGCAGCGGGCAGTCCCAGGACCGCTCGACCTCGTTCCAGGTCACGACGCCGCCGAGGTGCGTGCACACGCCGGACACCCGCCGGGTGACGCCGCCGACGGTGCACACCGCCTCCGGGCGCACCCCCGCGCGCTCGACGCCCCCCTGCCCCTCGGGCGGGTCGGGGCGGGCCCCGGCCGCGGCGCGCGGCGCGGTCCAGCCCCCCGCGAGCCACCGCGCGACGGAGGCGTTCAGCCGCGCGGCGTCGCCGAGCCCGGTGAGCTCGTGCCGGCCCCACGGCCGCCAGGACTCCGCCCAGCGCGGGGCGCGGTCGTTGAGGATGTCCGCCGCGAGCACGAGCGCGGCGGCCACGGCGGTCGTCATGCCCCACTTCGCGTAGCCCGTCGCGACGTACAGCCGCGGGTCGAGCGGCAGCAGCCGGCCGACCAGCGGCAGCCCGTCGGTCGTCGCGTAGTCCTGCGCCGACCACACGTGGGTCAGCTCGGCACCGGGGACGTGCGCGCGGGTCCAGTCGACGAGCGCGCGCACCGACTCCCCCGTCCGGGGCCGCCGGCCCACGGGGTGCCCCGCGCCGCCGACGAGCAGCAGGTCCGGCACCGCCGCGCCGACCGGGGTCGCCGAACCGCCCGGAACGGCCGGACCCCGCACCAGCCCCGCCCCCGCGAGGGCCGGCACGGAGCGCACCGACCGGGTGTCGGCGTCGACGGAGAGCGCCATGCTCGTCGGCGGCGGCTCCGGTACCCGGAACGCGCACAGGTACGACCGCAGGGCGTGCAGCCGCGCGAACGCCCCGCCGCGGTCGAGGACCGGCGTGCCCGTCGCGAGCACCACCGCGTCGGCGGCGACGTCACCCGCCGTGGTCCGCAGCACCGTGCGCCGGCTCAGGCCGCCGAGCTCGGCGCCGTGGTGCATCCCGAGCACCCGGACCCCCTCAGCGATCCGGCCGCCGCGCCCGACGACGTCGGCGGCGAGGGCGCCCAGCACGTCGAGCGGGTCGACCTGCGCCTGGTCCGCGAGGCCGATCGCGCCGGTCACCGGCAGCGGCAGGTCGGTGCGCCGCCGCCAGCCGACCGGCACCCCCGCGCGCCGGGCGGCCTCGAGCTCCGCCTCGACCCGGGCGCGCCCCTCGGCGGTGGTCGCGAACGTCAGCGCCTCGCGCCGCTGGTACGGCACCCCGTGGTCGTCGAGGTAGCGCAGCAGCCAGTCCATGCCCTCGGCGCTGCCCTCGGCGTACGCGGCGACCGCGCGGTCCTCGTGGCGCTCGGCCAGCGAGGCGAGCCGGTCGCCCTGCAGCAGGCTGATCTTCGCCGTGCTGCGCCCGGTGGTGCCCGCGCCGACCGCGCGGGCATCGAGGACGAGGACCCGGCAGCCGGCGCGGGTCAGCAGCAGGGCCGCGGTCAGCCCGGTGAGCCCGGCGCCGACCACGACCACGTCGGCGGGCTCGTCGCCGGGGTGCGGGACCGCCCCCGGCGCGCGGTGGTGCGGGTGGGACGCCGGCTCGCGCCGGTCCCACCACAGCGACGTCCGGGCGACCACGACGCCCTCCCGCTCAGGCCCTGCTAGGCCCCGGGCGGGGTGACCGGCGTGGTCGGGGTCGTCCCGGCCGGCGGGGTGGTCCGCGTCGCGCCGCTCGCCTCGGTCGCGTCGTCGTCGGACGTACGCGACACGGCGCTCTTCACCGCGTCGACGGCCTTGTCCTTCAGCGCGGCACCCTGGTCCTTCGCGAACCCGGTGGCCTTCGACTCGAGGTCGTCGACCGTCGACTGGACCCGCGGGTCGTGCCAGGCGTCCGACGCCCAGCCCTTGATCTTCTCGAACTGCGCGCGACCCGCGCGGGTCCCGAGCACGTAGCCCACGCCCGCGCCGAGGACGAATGCCAGCTTGCCCTTCATGCCTGACCTCCCGAGATGTCCTGGTGGTCCGATCGAGCGTAGGCGCGGGGGTCGCCGCGCGCCCGGCGAGCCGCTCGCCGCGCGGGACCGCCCGCACGGGAGCACAGTGTGCCGCGGAGGGGGTGGTGCCGCATGGCGGAGTCCACGCAGGTGAGCCAGGACCAGCAGCCCGCGCTCAAGCGCTCGATCGGCCGGACCGTGCTGCTGCTGTTCGTCGTCGGGGACATCCTCGGCGCCGGGATCTACGCGCTGACCGGGACCGTGGCCGCCGAGGTCGGCGGGGCGATCTGGCTGCCGTTCCTGCTCGCGTTCGTGTTGGCCGCGCTCACCGCGACCGCGTACGCCGAGCTGGTCGCCCGGTACCCGCGGGCGGCCGGCGCCGCCCTGTACGCGAACCGCGCCTTCCGCCGGCCGTTCCTCACCTTCCTGGTGGCGTTCGCCGTGATGATGTCCGGCATCACCAGCGCGTCGGCCGCCGCCCGTGCGTTCGGCGGCGACTACCTCGCCGAGCTGCTGCCGTTCGGCGTGCCGACCGTGGTCGCCGCGTGGGTGTTCCTCGGGCTGATCACGCTCGTGAACGTCCTGGGCGTCTCGGAGTCGGTCCGGGTCAACGTCGTGCTCACGCTGATCGAGGCGACCGGGCTGCTCGTCATCATCGGCATCGGCGTGGTCGCGCTGGTCCGCGGCGAGGGCGACCCGAGCCGCGCACTGGAGCTGAACACGGAGGGCGCCGCGTGGATGGGCGTCCTGGGCGGCGCGGCGCTGGCGTTCTACGCACTGCTCGGGTTCGAGGACTCGGTGAATCTCGCGGAGGAGGCGAAGCACCCGCGGCGCGACTACCCGCGCGCGCTGTTCGGCGGGCTCGCGATCGCCGGTGCCATCTACCTGGCCGTGGCGTTCACCGCGTCGATGCTCGTCGAGACGGACGTGCTCGTCGGGTCGACGGGGCCGCTGCTCGAGGTGGTGAAGGTCGCCGGGCTCGTCTTCCCCGCGTGGCTGTTCGCGCTCATCGCGCTGCTGGCCGTGATGAACACCGCGCTGATCAACATGATGATGGCCTCGCGCCTGGTCTACGGGATGGCGCGGGAGCGGATCATCCCCGCGCTGTTCGGGCGGGTGCAGGCGCGGCGCCGGACCCCGGTGGTCGCGATCGCGTTCACCGTGGTGCTGGCCCTGACGCTCACCGCGACCGGCGACCTCGGGGACCTCGCGGACACCACCGTCCTGCTCCTGCTGCTGGTGTTCGCGGTGGTGAACGTGGCGGTGCTGGTGCTGCGCCGCCGCCCCACCTCGGGCCCCGCCGGCGACGACGAGCCCGAGCGGGTCGAGGGCGACTCCGCGCGGTCGTTCCGGGCCCCGACCTGGGCGCCGGTGGTCGGCGCGGTGGTCTCGCTGGTGCTGGCGTCGCCGCTCACCGGGCGGGAGGGGTCGGTGTACCTGCGAGCCGCGGTCCTGCTGGCGATCGGCGTGGTGCTGTACGTGGTGAACCGGCTGGTGGTGGGGAGGGTCGACGCGGACGACTCCGCGCTGGCAGGCTGACGACGCATGTCCGACGAGTCCTTCCTCGACCGCCTCGCCGACACCCTCGCCGCCCTGCCCGGGGTCGAGGCGGTGTCCCTCGGCGGGTCCCGCGCGCACGGCACGCACCGGCCCGACAGCGACTGGGACCTGGCGATCTACTACCGGGGCGCGTTCGACCCGCAGCACCTGCGCGACGTCGGGTGGGAGGGCCACGTCTTCGAGGTCGGCGGCTGGGGCGGCGGCGTCTTCAACGGCGGGGCGTGGCTGACCGTCGAGGGCCGGCGGGTCGACGTGCACTACCGGGACCTCGACGTCGTCGAGCGGGAGGTCGACCGGGCGGGCCGCGGGGAGTTCGACGTCGAGCCGCTGCTGTTCCACCTCGCCGGGTTCCCCACCTACGTCGTGGTCGCGGAGCTGGCCGGGCACCGGGTGCTCCGCGGCACGCTCCCCCGGCCCGGGTTCCCCGCGGCGCTGCGCCGGACCGCGCCGGAGGTGTGGGGCGCGCGGGCCGACTTCACGCTCGACGGCGCCGAGCAGCACGCGCGCGCCGGGCGGGTCGCGCAGTGCGCGGGGCTGGTCGCGGTGGCCGTCACGCAGCGCGCGCACGCGGTGCTCGCGGGGCGCGGCGAGTGGGTCACCAACGAGAAGCGGCTGCTGGACCGGGCGGGGCTGCGCGGCGTCGACGACCTGGTGCTGGGGCTGGCCCCGGAGCCCGAGGCGCTGCTCGCCGGGGTGGCGGCGGCGCGGACGCTGGGCGGCGACTGACCCGCGGTGGGTCTCCCGCCCGGGCAGGTCAGGGGCGTACGGTCCGGGGATGACGACGCCGAAGGTGCCCAAGGACGTGTACGAGGCCGAGCTGTTCCGCCTGCAGTCCGAGCTCGTCACCCTCCAGGAGTGGGTGCGCTCGACGGGGACCCGCGTCGCCGTGGTCTTCGAGGGCCGGGACGCGGCCGGCAAGGGCGGCACGATCAAGCGGATCTCCGAGTACCTCAGCCCCCGCGTCGCGCGCATCGCCGCGCTGCCGGCGCCCACGGAGCGCGAGCGCACCGAGTGGTACTTCCAGCGGTACGCCGCGCACCTGCCCGCGGGCGGGGAGATCGTGCTGTTCGACCGGTCCTGGTACAACCGCGCGGGCGTCGAGAAGGTCATGGGGTTCTGCACCCCGGAGGAGCACGCGCGGTTCCTGCAGCAGGCGCCGGTGTTCGAGCGGATGCTCATCGACGACGGCGTCCTGCTCCGCAAGTACTGGTTCTCCGTGTCGGACAAGGAGCAGCTCCGGCGGTTCCGGTCGCGGCTGGACGACCCGGTGCGGCGGTGGAAGCTGAGCCCGATGGACCTGGAGTCGATCGCGCGCTGGGAGGACTACTCGCGCGCGAAGGACGAGATGTTCGCGCACACCGACACCCCGGACAGCCCCTGGTACGTCGTCGAGTCCGACATCAAGCGGAACGCCCGGCTCAACATGATCGCCCACCTGCTCTCGACGATCCCGTACCGCGAGGTGAAGCACCCGAAGGTGAAGCTGCCCAAGCGGCCGCCCGCCGACGACTACCAGCGGCCGCCGCGCGAGCTGTTCACCTCGGTGCCGGACCACGCCGCGCGGCTGACCGGCGACCCGGAGGCGGACGCCTGACCCGCGCCGCCCCACGCCGGGGGTAGCGTCCCGCCCGATGACCACGACCCCGGCGGACCCGCCCGCGATCGCCCCCGACGACCCCCGCGCCCCCGACGTGCACGCCCTGCTCGCCCGGCACCTGGAGCTCATGCACGCCCAGAGCGCCCCGGAGGACGTGCACGCGCTCGACGTGGCCGCGCTCACGGCGCCGCACGTCACGTTCGTCAGCGCGCGCGACGGGGCCGGCGGGCCGCTGCTGGGGGTGGGGGCGCTCGCCGAGATCGCCCCCGGGCACGGCGAGATCAAGTCCATGCACACCGCGGAGGCGGCCCGCCGCCGGGGCGTCGCCGGCTCGCTGCTCGCGCACCTGGTGGGCCTCGCGGTCGACCGGGGCTACGCGCGGGTCAGCCTGGAGACCGGCAGCGACGAGCACTTCGCCGCCGCCCGCGCGCTCTACGCCCGGGCGGGCTTCGCGGAGTGCGAGCCGTTCGCCGCCTACGAGCCGAGCGCCGCCTCGACGTTCATGACGCTGGACCTGGCCGCCGGGCGCTGAGGCGCGTACGGCGGCCGGTCCGCGCCTCAGGCGAGGTCGCGCGGCGGGCGGTAGCGGAACTCGAGGTCCGCGTCCGTGATCTCCCGGAGGACCCGCGCCGGGACGCCCCCGACGACGGTGCGCGGCGGCACGTTCCCCGTGACGACCGCGCCCGCGCCGACGACCGAGCCCGCGCCGACCGTCACGCCCGGCAGGATCGTCGCCCCGGCACCGATCCACACGTCGTCCTCGATCCGCACCGGTGCCGAGAACTGCGTGCCGTCCCGGCGCAGGTCCGGGTGCACCGGGTGGCCGGTGGTGATGACGGTGACGTTCGGCGCGACCATGACCCGGCTGCCGACGTGCACCTCGACGTCGTCGACCAGCGTCAGGCCGACGTTCACGTACACGTCGTCGCCGAGGTGCACCCGGCTGCCGTACATGACGCGGAGCGGCGGCTCGACCCACACCCGCTCGCCCATCGAGCCGAACAGCTCCCGCAGGGTCCTGTCCCGGCCCTCGACGTCCCGCGGGTGCGAGGCGTTGAACTCGTGCACGAGCTCCTTGCCGCGGGTGCGCTCCTCCTCGAGGCCCTCCAGCCCCGGCCCGTAGTCGGTGTACGGCTCGTGCGCGGCCATGCGGCGCCGCACCTCGCGCTCGCGGTCGTCCATCGCCACCCCTTCGTCGGCGTCGCCACCCGCGTGCCGGGCGGCGCGCACCATCCTGCCGTGCCCGCGACCAGGGGTCGCCGCGCTCCGGTGGCGACACCGGGAAGGGCCACCTAACGTCAAGTCCGGCCCCGACCCGCACCGACCATGGAGGACACCGTGGCGCACTCTGCTGACGAGGCGGCCGCGCGGCCGCAGGAGGACGCCGGCATCGTGTCGTCCCGCCCCCCGGAGAGGTTCCGGCCCGTGCGCTCGTGGAGCCTGGACTCGGTGACCGACCTGTCGCGGGTGCGCCGCGAGCTGCTCGAGGAGATCACCGCCCCGCACGCGGCCCCGCAGGACGTGCTCGGCCGGGTGCCGGAGAACATGGTGCTCGTGGCCTCGGAGCTCGCGACCAACGCGCTCCAGCACGGCCGACCGCCGACGGTGCTCTCGCTGCTGGCGGACGACCTCGACTACCTCCTGGACGTCTGCGACGCGGACCTGGACACCACGCCGGTGATCGCCGGCGAGCGCCCCTCCGGCGCGGGCGGCTTCGGCCTGCTGATCGCGCACCGGCTGTCGCAGGAGGTCGGCTGGTACACCACCGACAAGACGAAGCACGTCTGGGCGATCTTCCCCGCCCAGCGCTGACACCCGCGCCCCGGGGCGGCCGGCCGCAGCCGCCGCGGGCGCTCGTCGTCTGAAGACTGTGCACGATCACAGGTTGCACCCTCGTCCTGACGCAGTCCGTGCCTCATTTCTCGCACAGTCCTGGTCTTCTCCGACTGTGATCGTTTACAGTCGCCGCACCCCGCGAACGACGACGATCACGGAGAGGGACCGCCCGTGCACGCACTCCCCCGAGGCACCGGACGGCTGGCGGCGCTCGCCGCCGTGGCCGCGCTGCTGACCACCGCCCCACCCGCCGCCGCGGCCGCGCCCGACGACGGACCGGTCGACGCCGGCGTCGTCGTGGCGAAGGTCGACGGGCTGGCCGAGGACTTCATCACCGGCGTGGACGTGTCGTCCGTGCTGTCCCAGGAGGCCAGCGGCGTCGTGTACCGCGACGCGGACGGCGTGCCGACCGACCTGTTCGAGGTGCTCGCCGACTCCGGCGTGAACTACGTGCGGGTCCGGGTCTGGAACGACCCGTACGACGCGCAGGGCCGGGGCTACGGCGGCGGCACCGTCGACGTGGCGCGTGCCGTCGAGATCGGCGAGCGCGCCACCGCGCACGGCCTGCGGGTGCTGGTCGACTTCCACTACTCCGACTTCTGGGCCGACCCGGCCAAGCAGCACGTGCCCAAGGCCTGGGAGGGGCTGTCCGTCGCCGACAAGGCGGTGGCGCTGCAGGACTGGACCGCCGCCGCGCTCACCGAGTTCCGGGACGCGGGCGTGGACGTCGGCATGGTGCAGGTCGGCAACGAGACCAACAACGCGGTCGCCGGCGTCTCCGGCTGGGACGGCATGGCGCAGCTGTTCTCGGCGGGCAGCTCCGCGGTGCGCGCGGTGCTGCCGGACGCGCTGGTCGCGGTGCACCTCACCAACCCCGAGACGGCCGGCCGGTACGCCACCGCTGCCGCAGCGCTGGACGCCCGGGGCGTGGACTACGACGTGTTCGCGAGCTCGTACTACCCGTACTGGCACGGCTCCCTGAGCAACCTCACGTCGGTGCTGAAGCAGGTCGCCGACGACTACGACAAGCAGGTCATGGTGGCCGAGACGTCGTGGGCCCGGACGCTGGACGACGGCGACGGGCACCCGAACGTCATCACCGCCGACACGACGACCCACCAGTACCCGATCTCGGTGCAGGGCCAGGCCACGGCGGTGCGCGACGTCGTCGCGGCGGTCGCGGCCGTCGGCGACGCGGGCATCGGCGTCTTCTACTGGGAGCCCGCGTGGACGCCGGTCGGCCCGCCGTCGGCGCTCGACGCCAACAAGGCCCTGTGGGAGGCGCACGGCTCGGGCTGGGCCTCCTCGTACGCGGGCGAGTACGACCCCGACGACGCCGGGCAGTACTACGGCGGCTCCGCCTGGGACAACCAGGCGCTGTTCGCCGACGACGGCACGGCACTCGAGTCGCTGCGCGTGTTCTCGTACGTCCGCACCGGCGCGACCGCGCCCCGGGCGGTGTCGTCCGTCGAGCAGGTGCGGGTCACGGTGACCGACGGCGCGCCGGTGGTCCTGCCGCCGACGGTCCAGGTCACGTACAACGACGGGTCGGTCGAGGCGCAGGCGGTCACCTGGGACGCCGCGGCGCTGGCGGCGGTCGGCGGGCCGGGGACGTACCCGGTGCCGGGCGTCACCGCGGCGGGCGTCGCCGCGACCGCGACGGTCGTCGTCGAGGCCGTGAACCACGTGCGGAACCCGGGGTTCGAGGACGCCGACACGTCGATGTGGACGCTCACCGGGTCGGGCGCGCAGATCACCGCGACCGGGGACGCCGCCGCGGGCGCGCGGGCGCTGTCGTTCTGGGACGCCGCCGCGTTCGGCTTCACGCTCACCCAGCAGGTCACCGGGCTCGAGCCCGGGGCGTACACGCTGACGGCGACCGGGCAGGGCGGCGGCACCTCGGCCGGCGACCAGCTGCTGCTCGGCGCCGCGACCGCCGCGGGGTCGACCTCCGCGCCGTTCGCGCTCACCGGCTGGAAGGCCTGGTCGACGCCCTCGGTGCCGGTCGCGGTCGGGGCGGACGGGGTGGCGACCGTGTCGGTCACCGCGACGCTGTCGGGCGGGGCGTGGGGCACGGTCGACGAGGTGCGGCTGGTGCGGGACGCGCAGCAGCCGACGGACCCGGGGACGGGCCCGGGCACCCCGGGCACCGACCCCGGCGGCCCGGGGACCGACCCGGGGACCGACCCGGGCACCCCCGGCACGGGGCCGGGCTCCACGCCGTCGCCGGGCCCGGGCACGACGACCCCCGGCACCACCCCGGGCGCCACCTCGGGCCCGACCGTCACCGTCAGCGACCGGACCCTCCGCCCGGGCGACCCGGTCACGGTGACCGCGAGCGGTCTGACGGTCGGCGAGGTCGAGATCGGCGTCGCCAGCACCTACCGCGCCCTGGCCCGCGCCGCGGTCACGGACGGCTCGGTCACCGCGACGGTCACGCTGCCGACCGACCTGGCCCCGGGCGTGCACCACGTCCAGGTCCGGTCGCTCGACGGCGCGGTGCTCGCGCAGGTGCGGATCGTCGTCCTGGGCGACGGCTCGCTGGCGGCCACGGGCGCCGACCCCGTGGGGGCGGCGCTGCTGTCGACCCTGCTGCTCGTGGCGGGCGGGGCGCTCGTGCTGGCGCGCCGGCACCGCGGCCGCGGGACGCGGGCGGCCTGAGCTCGGGCCGACACCGCCGCCTACGCCTTCCGGCCCCGCCCTCGACGATCGTCGTGGGCGGGGCCGGAAGGCGTAGGTCGGGTGCTGCGGCGCGCGGCTACTTCAGGCCCGAGCGGACGAACGCGTCCACGACGTACCGCTGCAGGAACAGGTGGATCAGCAGGATCGGCAGCGCGTGCCGAGAGCGGTGGTTCGCGCCGAGATCGGTGGCTGCAACCACCGATCTCGGCAGGAACCACCGACCTCGGCGACTGGGGACGCCGCCGCGCACGCTCAGGGGCCGCACAGCGGGGACCGGAGCGGGGCACGGGATCGGGCGCGAGAGTCGTGCCCATGACCGAGAACCCCGACACCACCCACCCGCCGGCCGAGGGCCCGCGGCCCGCCGCGCCCCCGGCGCCCGCTGGGGCGACGACCCCGACCGCGCCCACCCGGGCCCCGGACGCCACCGTGCCGGACGGCTACCCCGCCGCGCCCGCACCCCCGGCGGGCACCACTCCCGCCGCCCCTACCGCCGCGCAGACCGGCGCGGCGCCGGAGCCGGCGCGGCCGCGCCGCCGCCTCGGCCGACGGGCGGTCGCGTCGCTCGTGCTCGCGGGCGTGCTGCTCGTCGGCGGCGGGGGCGGCTTCGCGATCGGCCGGGCCACGGCGCCCGACCCGACGTTCCCCACCTTCGAGGGCGGTGGCCCCGGCGGTCAGGTGCCCGGCGGGGGCAGCGGCGACGGCGAGATGCCGCAGCCGCCCTCGGGTCGCGAGGGGGACGGGTCCGGCAACGGGTCCGACGAGGGCACGGGAGGCGCCGACTCCGGCACGACCGACGACGGCTCGTCGGCGACCGACTCGTCCGCGACCGACTCGTCCGCGACGACCTGACGCCGGCACCCGCGCCGGCCGGGACCGGCGGCAGCTCAGTCCGCCGTGACCTCCGTGACCCGGCCCTCCTCGACGTGCCACCGTCGCGTCAGCCGGACGCTGTCGAGCATCCGGCGGTCGTGGGTCACCAGCAGCGCGGTGCCGTCGAACGACTCCAGCGCCTGCTCCAGCTGCTCGATCGCCGGGAGGTCGAGGTGGTTGGTCGGCTCGTCGAGGACCAGCAGGTTGACCCCGCGCGCCTGCAGCAGCGCGAGGGCCGCGCGGGTCCGCTCCCCCGGCGACAGCGACGCCGCGGGCCGGTGGACGTGGTGGCCGCCGAGGCCGAACTTGGCGAGCAGCGTCCGCACGTCGGCGGTCGTCCAGTCCGGGACCTCCCGGGAGAACGCGTCGGCGAGCGGGGCGTCGCCCTCGAACGCGGCGCGCGCCTGGTCGACCTCGCCGACGAGCACGCCGGACCCGAGGTCGACCCGGCCCTCGTCCGGGGCGAGCCGGCCCAGCAGCAGCGCGAGCAGCGTGGTCTTGCCGGCGCCGTTCGGTCCGGTGACGGCCACCCGGTCCTGCCAGTCGAGCTGGACGTCGACCGGGCCGAGCGTGAAGCCACCCCGGTGGACGACCGCCGCCCGCGCCGCCGCGACCACGGCGCCGGACCGGGGCGCGGCGGCGATGCTCATCTGGAGCTGCCACTCCTTGCGCGGCTCCGCGACCACCTCCAGCCGCTCCATCAGCCGCTCGGTCTGCCGGGCCTTGGCCGCCTGCTTCTCCGAGGCGTCCGAGCGGAATTTCCGGCCGATCTTGTCGTTGTCGGACGCCTTGCGCCGGGCGTTCTTCACGCCCTTGTCCATCCACGCGCGCTGCATCCGGGCGCGGGCGGACAGCGCGTCGCGGCGGGCGGCGTAGTCCTCGTAGGCCTCGCGGGCCTGGCGCCGCGCCGTGGACCGCTCCTCCAGGTAGGCGTCGTACGAGCCGCCGTACACGGCCACCCGCTGCAGACTGCGGTCGATCTCGACGACCGACGTGACCGTGCGGCTGAGGAACTCCCGGTCGTGGCTGACGACGACGACCGGCGCGGTCGACCGGTCCACGAAGTCCTCCAGCAGCGCCAGCCCCTCCAGGTCGAGGTCGTTGGTCGGCTCGTCCAGCAGGTACAGGTCGTACCGGGACAGCAGCAGGGCCGCCAGGCCGACGCGCGCCGCCTGGCCGCCGGACAGGGCAGTCATGGGGAGCTCCGGGTCGACGTCGAGGCCGAGGTCCGCGAGCACCGAGCCGGTGCGGGCCTCCAGGTCCGCGCCGCCGAGGCCCATCCAGCGCTCCAGCGCCTCGGCGAACTCGTCGTCCGCGCCGGGCTCGCCCGCGCCCAGCCGCTCGGCCGCCGCGTCCATCGCCGCCTGCGCGGGGCCGACGCCGGTGCGCCGCTCCAGGTGCGCCCGCACGGACTCGTCCGCGCGGCGCTCGATCTCCTGGGCGAGGTAGCCGAGCTGCGCCGTCGGCGGGGACACCGCGACGGCGCCGTCGTCGGGCGCGCGGGTCCCCGCGAGGATCCGCAGCAGGGTCGACTTCCCCGCGCCGTTGGGTCCGACCAGCCCGACGACGTCGCCCGGCGCCACCACCAGGTCGACGCCGGAGAACAGCTCGCGGTCGCCGAACGCGGCCCCCACGCCCTTGGCCTGCACGGTCGCGCTCATGGGTCCATTGTCGGGCCTCGGCCAGGCGGGCTCACGCGCTTTCCGCGCTCCGGAGCCCTGTCGATCGTCGCGTCCCCACCCGATCGATCGGCGGGCAGCACGACAACCGGGTGGGGACCGGGCGTCAGCGCTCCGCGGGCGTGCGGTCCGCCGGTGCCTCCAGCCGGCCCGTCCGGTGCAGCCACCGCTCGGCGAGCAGCGTGAACATCGGCGGCACCGAGGCCGCGAGCGCCACCAGCGTCGGCCACCAGCCCCAGCGCAGCCGGACCCCGGCGACGAGGGTCAGCGCCGCGTAGGCCAGGAACACCAGGCCGTGGGCCTGCCCGAACACCTGCACGCCGACCTCGGTCGTCTTCGTGACGTACTTGAGGAACATGCCGACGAGCAGCCCGGCCCAGGTCGCGGCCTCGAGGAACGCGGCGATCCGGAACGCCTGGGCGTCCGGGTGGGTGACTCGCTTCATGCGGCGGTGCTCCTGCGGCGGATCGTCGACGGGACGGCACGACGGTAACCCGCCGCGCACCCCGCGACGGCCGGCGGGCCCCCGTCAGGGCGCCGCCGCCACCTCGAACACCCCGCGGGCCCCGCGCTCGGCGTCGGTCATGACGTGCGAGACGAACGGGTAGTGCCCCGCCTCGGAGAACGTGAGCTCCACGAAGCCGCCTTCCGCGGCCTGCAGCGCCAGCACCTGCGCGCCGCCGGTCCCGGTGCTGCCGCCGTCCCGCAGCGTGTAGTCGCCCTCCCGGAACACGGAGTCGAACTGCCCGCCGACGACGTGGAACGCGCTCGCCCGCGACGGGCCGGTGTCGAGCACCCAGACCCGCACCCGCTCGCCGACGGTCGCGGGCAGCGGGTCGTGCCGGTACTGGTCGGCGACCCCGTTGAACACGACCAGGTCCGCGGCGCCGTCGAGGAGCTTCTGCTCGTCCGCGGTCCCGCTCTGCGGCCCGAGGTACAGCTCGGACTGCACCAGCACGTACTGCCGGTCGACCTCGGGCAGCCCCGCGGGTTCGATCACGACGGCGCCGGCCATGCCGTTCGCGATGTGCAGGCTCATCGGCATCGTCGAGCAGTGGTACATCCAGATGCCCGACCGCGTGGCGGTGAACGTGTAGGTCAGCGTCTCGCCGGGCGCGATCGTGCGCATCACGTCGTCGGGCGCGAGCGAGCCCGCGTGGAAGTCGACCGAGTGCCCGATGCTGCCGTCGTTCACGAGCGTGATCTCGAAGGTGTCGCCGACCCGGCCGTGCAGCACCGGCCCGGGGGCGGTGCCGCCGAACGTCCACACCGTCTGGACGACGCCCGGCGCGACCTCCTGCTCCTGCTCCTGGACGCGCAGCGTGACGCGGCGGGTGGTCGGGCCGGTCTCCGTCAGGGGCGGCAGCACCGCGTCGCGGGCGCCGGACGCGGTGCCCGCCGTGCCGGACAGGTCGACGTCCTCGGCCGCCGACGGCGCGCCGTCGCCCGCCGACGTCCCGCCGTGGCCCGTCGCGCCGTGGTCCATCGCGCCGTGGTCCATCGCGCCGGCGCCGCCGGCGGCCCCGGCCGCCGCCACCGCGGCGCCCCCGGTGACCACCACGGCGAGCGTCATCCCCATCAGCCGGTGCCCGGCGACCGAGCACCACCCGTCCAGGTCGGCCCCGACCACGCCCGCGTCGACGTCCGCCGACTCGCCCGGGCCGAGCCGCCCGGAGGTGGCGCCGTTCGCGAGCACCAGGTCGTGCACCGCGGCGTCGGCGTTGGTCACCCGGATCACCAGGCGATCGCCCGCGGGCACCTCGACCGTGTCGGGCACGAACCGCATGTCCTGCGCCTCCACCTCGACGGTCGTGGTGCGGCCGGTGGCGGTGACGGGCGCACCGTCCGCCGCTGCGGCGACGGCGCCGGAGGTGAGCCCCGCCGCGGCCGGGTCGAGCCCGACACCGAGCACGACGACGCCGAGCAGCCCCGCGACCGCCACGCCCGCGGCACCCCGGCGGCGCGCCCCCGCGACCGGGTCGGCCGGGCCGCCCGCGGCGTCGCGGCGAGCCGGCGCGGGCAGCGGCACCGCGCCCGGACCCGAGGCCGCGCGGAGCCGGCGGGCGGTGAGCACCGCCCGCGCCGCGAGCACCAGGAACGCCACCAGCGCGCCCAGGCCGACGACCGACACCCCGACGCGGACCAGGCTCGGCGCGGGCGCGAGGAACAGCGCGAGCGCGCCGTTGAGCAGCACGAACCGCGCCTCCGGGCCGCGGTTCAGCAGCGCCGAGGTCTCCTTCGACACCGCGGGCCCGCCGCCGAGCACCACCGGCAGCAGCTGCGAGAGCGAGCCGACCAGCACCTGCGCGGCGAACCCCACCACCAGCGCGGGCGTCAGCGCCGACACCCCGGCCGCGGCCGCCTCCCACGACGGCGCGACGACGACCCGGACCCCGAGCACCGCCGCGGCCCCGGCCCACCACGCCACCGCGGCGGCGAGCGACAGCACCGCGAACGTCCCGGCCCGCGCCCCGCGCGCCAGGCGCGCGAGCGGCACCGCGAGCAGCGCGATCCCGGTGACCACGACCGCGGCGCCGAGCCCGGCGGCGGCCGGCACGCCCGCGAGCGCCCCCGCGGCGAGCACGACCACCCCGGCCACCAGCACCGGCAGTGCCCGCCGGGCGGCGCGCTCCGCGGGGGCGCCGATCCGGACGTGCAGCACGGTCGGCCACAGCACGACGAGCGTGCCCGCCACCGTGACGCCGATCCAGCCGAGCACGGACAGCGCCACGTGCGCGACGGCGAGCCGGCCGTGCAGCTCCGGGCCGACCGGGAACCGCGCCATCAGCACCCCGCACGCGACGCCGGGCACGAGCAGCGCGCCGGCCGCGACGTAGTACCGCGCGAGGTGGCCGAACCGCGTCGGCAGCCCGCCGCGGCCCTGCCGGGCGATCCGCACCGCCTGGTCCACGGCGACACCGGCGACCAGCGTCCCGCCGAGCACGACGACGGGGGTCCACCGCCCGACCACGCCCGCCACGACGAGCAGCGACCCGGCGGTGTGCACGGCCAGCCGGACCAGCAGCGCCCGCCGGGGCGCCGACCGGCGGATCAGGGTGTCGGCGAAGTGCTGGCTCCAGACGAGGATCGCGGTGCTCGCCGCGCCGAGCAGCAGCAGGTGCACCATCAGCCAGCCGGACGCGGGCGCCCAGCGGTGTGCGAGCGCGACCACGGCCGCCGCGACGCCCCACGCGAGCACGAGGACGTGCGCGCGCAGGTGCCAGTCCGCCCGCCTCACGACGCCGCCCCCGCGGGCGTCGCGGCGGTCGCGGCCGCAGGGGCTGGACCGGCGGCGCGCTCCCGCGTCTCCGGTCCGAGGACCGCGCTCCCGGCCGCGAGCGCCAGGAACGACAGCAGCGCCACCACGTTCCCGACGCCACCGGCCCGGACGGCCCACGCCTGTCCGTGCGCGTCGCCCACCAGCAGGCGCAGCGCGAGCGTGACGTGCAGGAGCACCAGCGGCGCGTACATCACCGGCCGGTACGGCAGCGGCCGCCGCACGACGGCCGGCAGCACCACCGGCGCGTGGGCCATCAGCATCGACACCACGAACCCGAGGAACACCGCGTGCAGCAGCGCGTCGTACGCGGGTCCGGCGAGCACCCGCCCGGCGGTGAGCCAGATCGCGCCGGCGACCGCGAGCCACGCGTACCCGCCGAGCATCGCGACCGCCATGAACCGCGGGAGCCCGGTGCCCCGGACCGTGCGGCGCGCGACGTCGTGCCGCAGCAGGACCGCGACGAGCGCGAGCAGCACCGCGCCCAGCGCGACGTGCGCCGGCTCGGGCCAGAGCAGCCCGGCGACGGCGGCGACCCACCAGGCGACCGCGCAGCCCAGCACCGCGTCCTCCGCCCGACGCGGCAGGCCGCCGACCCGGCCGAGCTCGAGCCGCTCGCCGGCGACGGTCAGGACCAGGAACCCGGCGAGCGCCGGCGCCAGGTACGGCACCGCGACGCCGCAGGCCCACAGCCCGGCGGCGACGACCGCGAGCCCGGCTCCGAGCGCCTGCACCGCCAGCGCGGTCGACGGCTGCCGCCGCCACACCACGGCGTAGACCGCGCACAGCCCGACGGTCCCCCCGAGCAGCGCGACCGCGCCGGCGACCACCGGCGCCGGGCTGAGCAGCAGCAGCGCGCCCGCCGCGAGACAGGCGGGAGCGAGCAGGGCCCGGCGGCCGCCGACGGCCACGGCCCGCTCCAGCGCGACCACGGTGCCGACGAAGCCGAGCACCATCAGCGGTCCGTGCACCTGCTCCAGCCGGGCGGACCGCACCGGCGCCGGCAGGCCCAGCAGCAGCAGCGCACCGTCGAGGCCCGCGAGCACCGCCACGCCGGCCGGCACGAGGACCGTGAGCCGCAGGCCGACGCGCGGAGGCTTATTCACGGGATCGAGCGTATTTATCCCGCGAGGGGTGCGGCCTTGGACGTAGGTCCCGGTGCGGGCTCGGCCTCCCCCAGCCGGAGCACGCAGTAGCCGGGTCCCGCGAACGGCACGATGCCCGCCGCCAGCACCGGCCCCCCGACCCGCGCGAGCACGCCGCGGGCCAGCCCGAGGTGCACCCCGCACACGACCTCGGTGCGCTCGTGCGCCAGGTCGAGCACCGGGCAGCGGCGCAGCCGCACCTCGGCGCCGCGGAGCTCGGGGTCGAAGCCCAGGCGGGCGAAGTGCTCGCGCAGCGCGGCGAGCTGCCGGTCGCGCGCGTCCGCGGGGTCGGTCGGCGCGACGGGGTCGGCGGGCGGGGCGGGATCGGCGGACGAGGCGACGTCGACAGGCGAGGCGGGGTCGGTGGGATCGGTGGCTGGTCCGGGGTCGGCGGGTGGGGTCGGCCCGAGGGCGACCAGCTCGGCCGCCAGCCCCTCCGCCGTCCGCTCGGCCTCGGCCCCGGGCTCGGCGATCGGCCGCCCGTACCCGGACAGCAGCACCCGGCTCAGCTGGTCGCGCAGCCACGGCTCCCCGTCCGGCGCCGCCGGTCCGCGCGCGGCGTACAGGGTCCGCGGCCGTCCCCGGGTCGCGCGCGCCTCGGCGGTCCGGGACGCGAGGCCCGCGGCGACCAGGACCTCCAGGTGCTCCCGGGTGGTGTTCACGTGCAGCCCGACCCGCTCGGCGACCCGCTCGACCGCCAGGGCGGCACCCTCCGCCCGGAGCACGGCGAGGATCGCGGTGCGGCTCGGGGAGGACAGGGCCCGGTGCCGGGTCGCGGCGTCGACGGTCACCCGGCCATCCTGCTCCCCTCCGGCCGCCCCGCGGGCCCCCGCGATCGCCACGGCCGTCAGCGCAGCGCCGCGTCGTACCGGTCGAGCACGATCCGGGCCAGGTCCGGGTGCGGCGCGAGCGGCGCCGTCACGACGTCCGCGCCCGCCCCCGCGAGCGCACCGTGGAAGTGCCCGGGCGCCAGCAGGTACGCCGCGACCACCACCCGCCGGGCGCCCGCGGCCCGGGCGTCCGCGACCGCCGTGGCGACGTCCGGCCGCGCCGCGGCGCCGTAGCCCACCGTCACCGGTCCGGACCACCGGGCCCGCAGCGCGTCCAGCACCGCCCCGACGGCGACCACCGCCGCCGGGTCGCTGGAGCCCGCCGCCGCGAGCACCAGGGCGTCGTCGGCCGTCGCGCCCGCCTCGACCAGCCGGTCGACGAGCACGCCGGCCAGCCGGTCGTCCGGCCCGAGCGGCTCGGCGGCCACCGCGGGCCGGCCGGCGACCGCGGCGCCGATGTCGTGCCGGACGTGCACGCCGGTGGACAGCAGCAGCGGCGTGACGACGACGGCGGGCACGCCGTCCGGCACGGCGGGCGTCCCGGTGGCCCCCGCCGCCTCGCCCACCACGTCCCCCACCGCGGGCTCCTGCACGTCGACGAAGGCCTCGCGCACGTCCAGCCCCGGCCGGAGCCGCCGCACGTCCTCGACCAGCGCGCGCACCACCGCGCGCCCCGCGGCGCTCCGCGTCCCGTGTGCGCAGGCGACCAGCACCGGGGCGCCGCTCACGCCGGCACCAGCCCGGGCACGGCCGGCGCGGTCGCCGCGGACGGCCGCCGCCCCGGCACCGCCCGCGCGACCCCGCGGTGGCCCGGCTCGAGGAAGCCCTCCCGCGCCACCTCGCCGACGACGACCACCGCGGGCGACCCGACGCCCTGCTCGGCGCACCGGGCCGCCACCTCCCAGAGCGGTCCGCGCACCACCCGCTCGCCGGGGAGCGTGGCGGCGTGCACCACGGCAACCGGCGTCTCCGGGTCGACCCCGGCGTCCAGCGCCTGCGCCGTCAACCGGCCCAGGCCCGCCATCCCCATCAGCACCACCGCGGTGACGCCCGGCGCCCGCAGCGCCGCGAGGTCGACCTCCGTGAGCGCGCCGTGCCCGTTCACGACGTGCACCCGGTCCGCCGTGCCGCGGTGGGTCACGGGGATCCCGGCGGCCTCCGCCGCCGCGACCGCCGAGGTCACCCCGGGCACCACCCGGACCGGCACGTCCGCGGCGCGGCACGCCAGCACCTCCTCGCCGCCGCGGCCGAACAGGAACGGGTCGCCGCCCTTGAGCCGGACGACCCGGCGTCCGAGGCGGGCCTGCGCCACGAGCACCGCGTTGATCTCGTCCTGCGCGACCTGGTGCACGCCGGGCGCCTTGCCCACCGCGATCACCTCGACGTCGTCCCGCAGGTCGGCGAGCACGGCCGTCGGGCCGAGCCGGTCGGTGACCACCACGTCGGCCTGCGCCAGCAGCGTCCGGGACCGGACCGTCATCAGCGCCGGGTCGCCGGTGCCGCCGCCGACCAGGGCGACCTCGCCCGGCAGCAGCAGGTCCGGCCCGCCGGACGTCGGCCGGGACGGGCGCAGGTCCGCGCGGCCGCGCAGCAGCTCGGCCGCCACGTGGTCCCGGACCGCCGCCACCCGCGCCGGGTCGGGCCGCCCCGCCGACAGCACCCCCACGTGCACGCCGGCCGCCGTGACGGTCGCCGGGGTGCGCGCGGTGCCGCGGTCGGCGTCCGACGCGACGACGCAGAACACGCGCCGCTCCTCGGCCCACCGGGCGAGCGCGCCGTCCACGGCGGCGTCGCCCGTGCACGCGTGCACCAGCCACACCCCCGCGACGTCGGCCTCGGCCACGGGCCGCCGGTGCACGGTCGCGGCGCCCTGGGCCGCGAGCGCCACCAGGTCGTCCACCACGTCGGGCGCGACGACCCGCACCTCGGCGCCGGCGTCGACCGCGGCCCGGGCCCGGCGCGCCGCCACCGGCCCGCCGCCGGCCACGAGCACCCCGCGGTCGGTCAGGTCCAGGCCCAGCAGCAGGCTCACGGGGTCACCGCCACGCGCACCTCGTCGCCCACCAGCCGCACCGGGTAGGTGCG
This sequence comes from Cellulomonas sp. GbtcB1, assembly GCF_019091725.1. Taxonomy (NCBI): domain Bacteria; kingdom Bacillati; phylum Actinomycetota; class Actinomycetes; order Micrococcales; family Cellulomonadaceae; genus Cellulomonas; species Cellulomonas sp. GbtcB1. Next base: position 24,753 of record NZ_JAGXJG010000047.1, read on the forward strand.
CAGGTCCACCGGCTCCTTGCCGACCGGGTCCAGGCAGGCGCCGGTCGCCAGGTCCCAGACCTGCTTGAACATCGGCGACGTGACCGTGGGCGCGCCGCCGACGTCGCCGACGATGCCGCGGCTCAGCACGTTGGCCCCGGAGTACGGGTCGCGCTGCTGCACGGCGAGCACCCGGTCGTCGGCGAGCCGGAACACCGCGATCCGGTGCTCGCCGACCAGGGCGCCGGAGCCGCGCTCGGGCAGCAGGTCGTCCAGCCGGCAGACGCGGACCTCGTCCGCCACGACGTCGCTGGTCACAGCGGGGCCTCCTCGAGGGTGCGGGCGACGCGCAGGTCGTGGTGGCCGTGCTCGCCGGGTCGGGCCGGGCGCGCCTGGCCCCGCTGCGGCACGTAGGCCAGGTCGGGGTCGGCGGCGTCGGGGTCGTTCAGGTACGGGGTGAACCGGCGCAGCTTCTCCGGGTCGTCGAGGGTGGCGCGCCACTCGTCGACGTAGCCCGACACGTGCCGCTCGACCTCCGCGTCGAGCTCCGCGCCGATGCCGAGCGAGTCCTCGACCACCACGCGGCGCAGCTCGTCGAGCCCGCCCGGGTAGGCCGCGACCCACGGCGCCGTGCGCTGCAGCCGGTCCGCGCTCCGGACGTAGAGGGCCAGGAACCGGTCGACCACCTGGACCAGCCGGTCGTCGTCCAGGTCCTCGGCCAGCAGGTCGGCGTGCCGCGGCGTGAACCCGCCGTTGCCGCCGACGTAGACGTTCCAGCCCTTCTCGGTGGCGATGACACCGACGTCCTTGCCGCGCGCCTCGGCGCACTCGCGGGCGCAGCCGGACACGCCGACCTTGAACTTGTGCGGCGACCGCAGCCCCCGGTACCGGAGCTCCAGGCGGACCGCCATGCTCGCGGAGTCCTGCACGCCGAACCGGCACCACGCCTGGCCGACGCAGGTCTTCACGGCGCGCAGCGACTTGCCGTAGGCCTGCCCGGACTCGAACCCGGCGTCGACCAGCCGCCGCCAGATCGCCGGGAGCTGGTCCTGGCGGGCGCCGAACATCGCGATCCGCTGCGCGCCGGTGACCCGGGTGAACAGGCCGAAGTCGCGGGCGACCTCCGCGAGCACGAGCAGCCGCTCGGGCGTGACCTCGCCGCCGGGCATCCGCGGGACGACCGAGTACGTGCCGTCCTTCTGCAGGTTCGCGAGCAGGTGGTCGTTGGTGTCCTGCAGCGGGGCCTGGTCCGGCTGCAGCACGTGGCCGATGCCGAGCGAGGACAGGATGGAGGCGACGACCGGCCGGCAGACGGCGCAGCCGCGACCCTTCCCGTGCGCGGCCACGACCTCGGTGAAGGTGCGCAGTCGCTCCGCGCGGACCAGGGCGTACAGCTCGGCGCGGGACATCGCGAAGTGCTCGCACATCGCGGAGGACACCGCGATGCCGGCCTTCTCCAGCGTCCGGTTCACGACGGTGGTCAGCAGCGGGACGCAGGAGCCGCAGACGGTGCCGGCGCGGGTGCACGTCTTGACCTCGGCGACGCTGGTGCAGCCGTGCTCGGTGACCGCCGCGCGGACGGTGCCCGCGGACACGTTGGAGCAGGAGCACAGCACCACGTCGTCCGGCACGTCGGTCTGCACCGGGGCGCCGCCGCCCTGCGGGGCGAGGAACGCGGACGGGTCGGCGCCGAGCGGGCGGCCCAGCATCGGGCGCAGCGCGGAGTACAGCTCGATGTCGCCGACGAAGACGCCCCCGAGCAGCACCCGGGCGTCGTCGGAGACGACGAGCTTGCGGTAGGTCTTCGCGACCGGGTCGGCGAAGGTGACCTCGAGCGCGCCCGGCGCGAGCGCGAGCACGTCGCCGAAGCTGGCCGCGTCGACCCCGACGCCCTTGAGCTTCGTCCCGTCCGCGGCCTTGCTGTAGCCCTTGACGCCGCCGCACAGCTGGTCGACGACGACGTCGGCCATCGCGTTGCCGGGCGCCACCAGGCCCGCGCACTCGCCCTCGTACGACGCGCACTCGCCGATCGCCCACACCGCCGGGTCGGAGGTGCGGCAGGCGGGACCGACCACGACGCCGCCGCGCTCGGCGACCACCAGCCCGGCCGCCCGGGCCAGGCCGTCCCGGGGCCGGATCCCGGTCGAGCAGACGACCACGTCGGCGGGCACCGTCTCACCGGTGGACAGCTCCAGGCCCGCGACCCGGCCGTCCTCCCCCGCGACCACCCGGGTCGCGGCGGCGGAGGTCCGCACGTCCATCCCGAGGTCCGTCACCAGGACGCGCAGCGCCTCGCCGCCGCCCGCGTCGAGCTGCACGGCCATCAGCCGGTCGGCGAACTCGACGACCGTCGGCGCGACGTCGAGGGTCTGCAGCGCCGCGGCGGCCTCCAGGCCGAGGACGCCGCCGCCGACCACGGCGCCCCGCAGCGGGCGGCCCAGCGCGGCAGCGCGGTCGGCGACCCAGGTGCGCAGGTCGGTGACGTCGCCGAGCGTCCGGTAGCAGAGCACGCCCGGCAGGTCGACGCCCTCGGTGCGCGGCACCCAGGCCCGGGACCCGGTGGCCAGCACGAGCGCGTCGTACGGCTCGACCCGTCCGGCGCGGGTGGTCACGGTCTGCGCGGCCAGGTCCAGCGCGACCACGGGGTCACCCGTCACCAGGTCGACCCGCGGGTCCGCCCACACCTCCGGCGCGAGCGCCAGGTCCGCGTCGGCCCGGCCGACGAACACCTCCGACAGGTGCACCCGGTCGTACGGCAGGTGCGGCTCCTCGCCGATCACCGTGAGGTGCCACTCCCCGGCGTCGGCCCGCGCGGCGAGCTGCTCCGCGAACCGGTGCGCGACCATCCCGCCGCCCACGACCACCACACGTCCCGGACCCGTGCGGGCCGTCCCCTCGCTGTGCATGCGGCAAGTTTTCGACGGACAGAGCCGTGTCTATTGGGCCGAACGGCCCAGGTCCTGGTCTTCGCGCAGGTCAGGGGTTCGCGAGGCGGTTCTCAGGCCTCCGCCGCCAGCGGCAGCCGCCGCACGCTCGCGAACCGCCGCTCCGCCCCGTCGACCGGGTCGGCGAACGCGATCTCCGCCGCGAGCAGCTGCAGCGGCGTGGAGAAGTCGTCGACCGGGACGTCCCGCACCACCGGGTACAGCGGGTCCCCGACGATCGGGATGCCGAGCCCGAGCAGGTGCAGCCGCAGCTGGTGCGTCTGCCCGGTGCGCGGGCCGAGCCGGTAGACCCCGAGGCCGTCGGGGCGCGTCGACTCCAGCTCCACCCGGGTCTCGGCGTTCACCGGCGCGCCCGGCACCACCTCCGCCTGCCACACCCCGCGCTCCTTGCGGATGTGGTTCCGCACGTCGACGGGCAGGTCCAGGTCGGCCCGCAGCGGCGCGAGGGCCCGGTAGGTCTTGCGCACCTCCCGGCGCTCGAACACCGTCTGGTACGCGCCGCGCCACCGCTGCTCGGTCGCGAGCATCAGCAGCCCCGAGGTCACCCGGTCCAGCCGGTGCAGGGGCGACAGCTCCGGCAGCCCGAGCTCGGCGCGCAGCCGGACGACCACGCTCTGCAGCACGTGCCGGCCCCGTGGGATCGAGGACAGGAACGGCGGCTTGTCGACGACCACCAGCCGCTCGTCCCGGTGCACGACGTGGATCGCGCCGGGCACCTCGGGCTCGTCGCGGAGGTCGCGGTGGAACCAGACGAACCGGTGCGGCCCGTACGGGTCGTCCGCGCGCACCGGGCGGCCGTCCTCGGCGACGAAGCGGCCGTCCGCGAGCATCGCCGCCACGTCGACCTGCTCGGGGAGCCGGTCGCGGAGCCAGCCGCCCATCGTGGTCCAGTGCGCGGGCCGCGTGCGGTCCCGGTCCGGGGTGCGCAGCCACGCGGCGGCCAGGCCGTGGCGCGGCGGCAGCGGGGAACGAGGGGGCACCGGCCGATGGTACGAGCCGCGCCCCGCGGGCCCTCAGTCCAGGCCGTCGAGGAACGTCAGCACCCGCTCCGTCGCGAGCTCCGCGCAGGCCGGGTCGTGGTCCGGGTGCCCGACCTCGGCGAACAGGTGTCCGGCGCACGGGTAGACGAACAGCTCGCCGCCGAACCCGACCAGCTCGTCCTCCGCCTCGGGCTCGCGCCACGGGTCGCCCTCGGCGACGTGCGCCTGCGCCGGGACCTCGTCGGGCCAGGTCGCGTCCCACCACGACGGGGCCACGGCGCCGTAGAGGAAGAACGCGCCGCGCGTGCCGGGCCGGGCGAGCGCCTGCTCGCCCGCACGGGCGGCGCCGAACGACATCCCGCCGTAGACGACCTCGGCGGGCAGCCCGGCGACGGCCTCGGCGGCGCGGCGGCCGAACACGTCCTCGCCGACGGACTCCACGAACGCGACGCCCTCGGCCACGTCGGAGTACGTCCGCCCCTCGAACAGGTCGGGCGTGTGCACCGTGTGCCCGCGCTCGCGCAGGAGGTCCGCGAACGCGCGGACCCCGGCCGTCAGGCCGCCGGAGTGGTGGAAGAGGACGACGTCGGCCATGCGGCGAGGCTACGCGGGCGCCGGTCCGGCCGACAGGGGTCCACGGCGCGTCACGGGGCGACGCGCCGGGCGCGCCAGCCGCCGGCCCCGCGCTCGGCCACCATCCGGTCGTGCGGGTCGGCCGACAGGTCGAGGCGATCGACCCGGTCCACGACGATCTCGACCCAGGCGAACCGGGCGAACCAGGCCGCCTCGTCGTCGTCCTGCGCGACGCGGCCGTCGACCGCCGCTCCGGGTGCCGTCGTCGTCGCGTACCCGCGGCGCGTGCCCGGGCCCAGGCCCTCCCACCGGCGCCGCCGCTCCGCGAGGTCGGCCACGACGGTCGCCTACCCGGCGAGGCGCACCTGCACCTGGGCCTCGTCGTCCCACAGCACGAGCGCGACACGCGGCTCGGCCCGGAGCTCGCGCACCTTCGTGGACCGCTCGTCCGTCGCGAACGCGAGCACGCCCCGCGCGGGGTCCCAGGCGCGCAGGATCACCGAGCGGACCTGCGGGGTGCCGTCCCCGGACACGGTGGCCAGGCCGGCGAGCGTGAACGCCGTCCGGCGGCTCGTCGCCGCGGCGAGGGCGTCCCAGACCGGGTGCAGCACGGGCGGCAGGTCGGCGGCGGTGTCCACGGCGCTCCTCGAGGTGGGGGTGCCAGCATCGCGCCTCGCGGTCCCGCGCGCAGGTCGCGGCGGTTGCGGCCCGCGGGCACTGCCGGTGGGATGGGGGCGGACGACGCCGCCGACCCCGAGAGGCCGTGATGAGCACCGACGCCACCCTGACCCCCGAGGACCTCGACCTGCTGCGCCGCCCGCTGCACGGGTTCCTCACCGTCGCCGCCGGACCCACGCCGCCGCAGCCGCGGCCCGTGTGGTTCGAGGTCACCGACGAGGGCACCGTCCAGCTGTTCAGCGAGGCGGACGCGCTCAAGGTGCGGCGCCTGCGCCGCGACCCGCGCGCCTCCCTCGTCGTCGCCGCGCCGGTGGCCGAGCGCGAGCACTGGGTCGCGATCGCCGGCCGGGTCACGATCGAGCCCGACGGGGCCCACGAGCTCGCCGAGCGGCTCGCGCAGCGGTACTGGGACCTGGACGACCCGGCCCGGCAGGAGGACCTGGCGGGCGTGCTGCGAGACGACCAGGTCCGGCTGGTGCTGCACCCGGAGGACGTCCGGCGGCTCGTGTACTGACCGCCGTCGTGCGTCCGCTCAGCCGGCCCGGACCGCGATGCCCGGGTAGTCGAGGACGAGCCCCGCGTCGTCGTAGGTGAGGACCGCGCGGAACGCGCCCCCCTGCGACGTGTAGTCGAACCGCCCGTCCGGCCGGCGGCAGTAGGTCTGCTCGAGCCGGACGACCGCCAGGTCCTGCGCCCGGATGTAGACGGCCGGCGCCGCGACCACCTCGCCGACGCGCAGGTCCAGCCGGTGCACCGGGAGCGTGTTCGTGCAGGCCGACGCCTCCAGGTCGACGTCCACCAGCCCGTCGAGGTGCGGCGCCGGGGCGTCGTCGACCGTCCAGGTGCCGTCGCCGTCCGACCGGACCACCGTCGACCGCGGTCCGTCGACGGCGTCGGACCACACGCGGGCCTCCCGGGTCCGCCAGCCGTCGTCGAGCGCGATCTCGTACCGGACCGCGTACGTCCGGCCGTCCTCGAGCGCGGACGTGTGCCCGCGCAGCCGCCCCGGCGTCGGGTGCACCACCTCGAAGCCGTCGACCGCGTCGACGAACCGCCACGCGGCCGACGTCGGGAGCGCCGCGAACGCCGCCGGCACGGGCTCAGCCCCCGACCAGCGCGTCGTACGCCGCGCCGAACCGCGCTGCGCGCTCGCCGTAGTGGTCGGCGTGCTCCGGGCGCGGCTCGTACGTCGCCCCGGTGGCGCGCGGCGCCCGCTCGACGTCGGGCGCGAGGACCCCCAGCGCGAGCAGCGCCGTCCCCCGCTGCGTCGCCCGCTTCCGCGTCACGTGGGTGACCGGCCGGCCGAGCACGTCCGCCAGGACCTGCAGCCACCCCGGCTGCTCGCCGCTGACCCGCCCGGAGGCGGCGACCTCGACCACGCCGGGCGCCGCCGGGTGCAGCTCGTCGGCGACCCGCGCGTACGTGAGCGCGACTCCCTCCACGATCCCGCGGTACAGGACGTCGGGGGTCGTGGCCGCGGAGACCCCGGTGAACGCGGCGCGGGCCCCGCCGGCCCAGCCCGGCGCGCGCTCGCCCGTGAGGTACGGCAGCACGAGCGGCGTCCCGTCCGCGGGCGCGGCGGCGAGCACCGGCGCGAGGTCCTCGCTCAGCCGTAGCGTCGCCTGCGCCCAGCTCACCGCACGCCCGACGTCGTTGATCGCCCCGCCGAGCAGCGTCCGCCCTGCCTCGACGCGGTAGTTCCACAGCCCGAACGGCAGCGGGTCCGCCGGCCCGTCGACCAGGACCCGGAGCGCGCCGGAGGTCGCCGTCGACGCGGTCATCACGGTCGCGTCCGTCGCGCCGGAGCCGACGTTGCTGGCGTAGCCGTCGGTGATCACCGGGAACCAGGCGGCGCGGGCGAGCGCGGGCCAGCGGGCCGGGGCGGTGGGCGTCACGGCGTCGGCCGTGTCCCGCGGCGGGGAGAACCGGTCGGGGTCGGCGCCGACCGCGGCCAGCAGCTCGGCGTCCAGGGCCCCCGTGCGCCGGTCGAGCAGCCCGGTCCACGCCACGGTCGACGTCCCCGCCAGCGGCTCGCCCACGAGCCGCGCGTACACGTACTCGCCGAGCGACCACCACGCGGCCGCCGCGGCGGCGACCCGTGGGTCGGCGGTCGCGAGCCAGCGCAGCCGGGGCGCGTGGTAGCTCGTGTGGATCCGGGTACCGGTGCGCTGCTGCACCGCGTGCTCGTCGAGCTCCTCGCGCAGCGCGGCCACGGCGGCGGCGCTGCGGGAGTCGGCGTAGGTGAGGCACGGGGTCAGCGCGCGACCCGCGGCGTCGACCCCGATCAGCGACGCGGCGAACGTGTCGAGCGCGACGCCTGCGATCCGGGTGCCGAGCCGGCGGTCCCCGGTCACGGCGTCCAGCACCTGCCCCACCTCGTCCGCGACCTGGTCCGGGTCGATGACCGAGGTGCCGTCCGGGGCGACGGTGAACGCGTGCGGGACCTTGTGCTGCAGGCCGTGCACCGGGCGGCCGGTCGCGTCGTGCACGCCGCCCCGGGTCGCGGTGGAGCCGATGTCCATCGCGACCACGAGCGGGTCGAGCGCGTCCTCGAGGGCGACGTCGTCAGCGGTGCGGGCCATCAGGAGATCCTCGTCGTCGGCGGCGCGGGTCCCCTCGACCCTAGCCGCGGGCCGGGCGCGGCTCCTGCCGAGTGCGGCCGGCCCGCAACGGCACCGCACGCCACCAGGTCGCACACCGCAGCACCCACTCGACCGGGCCGTACGCGCACCGCCGCAGCCATGCCCGGCTCAGCAGGGACTGGGCCACGATCAGCGGCACGCACAGCAGCACGACCGGTGTCACCGTCGCCATCGACCCGAAGTCCACCACCCGGGCCGCGGCCGCCAGGACGACCGCCGCCCCGACGTACCCGCTGAGCGCCATCCGGCCCAGCGGCTCGAAGAACCAGGCGATCGCGCGCCGCGCCGGGGTGCGCCAGAGCAGCGCGAGGCCGGTCGTCCAGAGCACCGCCACCACGAGCCCGGCGACGCCGCCCGCGGTGGTGAACCGCGGGTCGCCGGGCTGCGTCAGCTGCCACGCCAGCGCGGGCAACGTGAGGACCGCCGCGGCGGCGCACACGAGCGCGACTCCGCGGGTGCGGGTCTCGAGCGCCCGCGGCAACCCGTACGCCGCGGCCCCGGCCCCGGCGAGCACCAGGCCGGGCGTCGCGGCGAGACCGCCGCCCGCGAGCGCGTAGGCCGCGCCTGTCAGCGCGACCCCGAGACCGAGGACCACCGCGCGCGGGACGAGGGCCACGACCGGCAGGACGAGCAGGCCGACCACCCCGTACTCGACCAGGATGTTGCCGGGGTAGACGACCATGAGCGCCGCGCCGATCAGCGCCACCGCCACCATCCGCCGCGCGGGCACCACCCAGGCCCGTGCCGCGCGCCGCCGGGCCCCCGCCAGCACGAACCACAGGCTCATGCCGAACAGCAGCTCGAAGATCGGCACGAACCGGGTCTGCACCGCGAGGTGCAGCGCGTCGCGGACGGGGTCGGCGACGGCGACGCCTGCGCGGTGCGTCGTCGCCTCGGTGAGGTCGACCGCGTTGACCAGCAGGATGCCGAGGAGCGCGAACCCGCGCAGCGAGTCGAGGAACCGCCAGCGGGACGGCCGCGGGTCCGGGGCGGGCAGGGCGGGCGCGGCGGGCGCGAGGACGGCGCGCGACGGGGACGGGTGCGGCATGCCCCCAGGTCACCACCACGGGTGGCCTGCGCGGATCAGCCCGCGGGACCGACCCGGGCGGGCGAGGTCCCACCGCGGCACGACCGGGTGTCGGCCCTGGGTCCTACGCTGCGGGGCATGACGATCTCGTCGGCGCAGGCGCTGGCGTGGCGGCTCGGCCGGCAGCACCTCGGCTCCGGCGCGGCGTCCGCCGCCGAGGTCGTGCGCCGACTCGGGGCGGTCCCCGCCTGGTCCGGGGACCCCGACCTCGCGGTGCGCCGCCGGCTCGCCGACCCGGCCCCGGACGCCGTCGCGGCCGCCGTCGCCTCGGGCGACCTGATCCGGACGTTCGCGCTCCGCGGGTCGACCCACCTGCTCGCGGCGGACGAGGCCGGCGTCCTGCTGGCGGTCCGGACCGCGAGCCGGCAGTGGGCGCTGCGCAGCTGGCAGGAGCACTACGACCTGCGGCCCGACGACTGGCCGGCGCTGCTCACCGCGGTGCGCACCGCGCTCGCCGACGGGCCCCTCGACCGGGAGGCGTTCGCCGCCGCCGTGACCGCCGTCCCGCGGTTCGCGCATCTCGGGCCCGCGCTGCTGCACCCGAGCATGACGCTGCTCAAGCCGATCGCCTGGCACGGGGAGCTGTGCTTCGGCCCCGCCGAGGACGGGCGCCCGACGTTCGCCTCGCCCGCTGCCAGCCCCGCGTGGCGGGGCCTGCCCGACCTCGACGAGGCGGGGCACCGCGCCGTCGTCGGCTACCTGGCGGCCTACGGGCCGGCGACCCGGGCGAACCTGCACTACTGGCTCGCGGACGGGCTGAGCGCCGGCCGTCGCAGGGTGGAGCGCTGGACCGACGAGGCGCTCCGCGACGCGGCCGCCGAGGTGCCCGTCGACGGCGAACCCGCGCTGCTGCTGCGGGAGCACGTCGCCGAGGTCGAGGCCACGGAGCCGACCGGCGCGGTGACGCTGCTCGCCGGGCACGACCAGTGGGTGCTCGGGCCGGGGACCGCCGACACGCGCGTGGTGCCGGCGGCCCGGCGACCCGGGGTCACGCGCGGCGCGGCCCTCGTGCTGCACGGCGGGGTGGTCGCGGGGACCTGGGCGGCGCGGCCGGGCGCGGTCGAGGTGACCTGGTTCCCCGAGGCGGGGGCGCCGCCGGCGGACGCCCTCGAGGCGGAGGCCGCCCGGCTGGGAGACCTGCTCGGGCACCCGGGCGAGCTCCGCCTCACCACGGGCTGAGACACCGCCCGACGGCACGACCGCCCGGGGTCCGGCCCCTCGGACCGCTGGTCAGGCCACCGGCCCGCGCGCCCGCCGCCGGCTCACCCAGAGCCGCACCCGCCCGGCCAGCGGCGACCCCAGGACCCCCGCCGCCTCGCGCAGCACCCGGTCGACCAGCGCCGCCACCTCCGGCAGGTCGACCCGGGCGTCCACCTTCACCTCCCCGCCGAGCACCAGGCCCGCGCGCTCCCGGCGCACGGCGAGCCGCGCGCCGCGGACCCGCGGATCCGCCTCCAACCGGTCCTCCGCCCCCCGGGCGACCGCGCCGGGGTCCACCCGCAGCCGCTCGCCGGTGCGGGACCCGGGCAGCGCCTGATCGGGCAGGCCGCCCGGCGGCAGGTGCCGGAGCAGCCAGAGCACGCCGAGCACGATCAGCCCGACCGCGGCGACCGCGCACGCACCGGCCCACCAGGACCGGCTCGTCGCCGAGACCGCACCGCCGACGTCCACCGTCGACGGGTCCAGGCCGACCGACCCCACCCGCACCCCGGACGTCCAGCCGGCACCGGCGGCGAGCGCGAGCCCGCCCACGACGAGCAGCAGCAGGCCGAGCACGGTGAGCACCGTGCGGTCGAGGCCGGTGCCGCGGCGCGCGCTCATCGCCCGGCCCCGCTGTCCCGCACGGCGACGCGGACGCGCGGCACCGGGTCGAGCCCGGCCAGGCGGTCCTCGACCGCGGAGCGCACCTCCTCGGCCAGACCCGGCGCCCCGGTCCCGAGGACCCGGACCTGCACGGACCGCGCCGTCGCCGTCGACGAGACCCGCAGCACCCCGTCGACGTCCTCCGCCGTCGCCGACGACAGCCGCGCGACGTCCTCCGGGCCCAGCCGGGCGGCCGGCGCCTCGCGCAGCCCCACGTCGGCCGGGCCGCGCCGCCACGCGGCGACCAGGAGCAGCAGGCCCAGCACCGCGAGCACGGGGCCGGCCACGGCGACCGTGGTGTCGACCGGGCGCCCGTCGACGGCCCGCAGCACGCCGGGCAGCCACGCCTGGGACGGCCGCAGGCCCAGCAGCGAGGCGGAGGCCAGCGCCTCCCGCGCCAGCACCAGACCCGCGAGGACCAGCAGCTCCGCCACCGCCAGGTCCCGCGTCGTCGTGATCTTCATGGCCTGCTCCTCCCCGGGCACGACCCACACC
>NZ_JAGXJG010000462.1:0-242 GCF_019091725.1 Cellulomonas sp. GbtcB1
CTCGACCTGCTGCCCGCCGCCCGGGCCGCGGCGGAGCGGGCGGCGGCCCTGGCCCGGGTCGTCGAGCTGGAGGTGCCCGACACCGAGGGCATCGAGGTGCTGCCCGGCGCGGTCGAGGCGCCCGCGGCGCTCGGCGCGTCCGGTGGCGCCGCCGGCCGCGCGGCGGTGGTGACCTCCTGCGGCGTCCGCCTGGCCGCCGCACGCATCGCGGCGGTGGCGCTGCCGGTCCCGGCGACGGTCGT
>NZ_JAGXJG010000463.1:0-242 GCF_019091725.1 Cellulomonas sp. GbtcB1
CGGCCGCGTCGCGCTCGCCGCGGCCGCCCTCGGCACCCGGCTCGCCGAGGACCTGCTGGACGCGGGCGCCGCCGAGCTGGCGGGGCTGGGCGCGTGACGGGCGCCGACGGCGCCCCCGCGACCGCGCACGCCCTGGCCGCCGGACCGCTGGCCGGCCGGGCCGTCCTCGTCCCGCGGGCAACCCAGGGGCCCGACCCGCTGGTCATCGCCCTGCTCGCGGCCGGCGCCGAGCCGCTGGACGT
>NZ_JAGXJG010000464.1:0-242 GCF_019091725.1 Cellulomonas sp. GbtcB1
ACCGCGGAGTCGGCGCGGGGCCGCGGGAGCACCGGGGCCGCGGAGGTGGGCGAGCTCTGCGCCCGCCTGAACACCGCGCTGGTGCGCGCGGGCGTCGCCGACCAGGCTCCCTGAGCCGCCCGGCCCGCGCGCCCGGTGCGCTCTCCGACGGCGCGGCGTAGCGTGGACGCATGCACGAGGACGACCTGGTCCAGCCCGAGGTGCTCGGCGTGCGACGTCACCCGGGCGACGACGAGCTCGTC
>NZ_JAGXJG010000465.1:0-242 GCF_019091725.1 Cellulomonas sp. GbtcB1
AGCGACGCGCTGGCGGAGCTCGACCTGCTCGGGCGCCGCTGGGCCCCGGGCGCCCGGATCGAGGCGGTCGCGCACGCCGGCGGGGACACCACGGTCGTGCTCGTCGACGACCAGCCGTTCGACCTCCGCCGCGGCAAGGTCGACCCGCGGCAGAACGCCCGGTCCGCCGACCGCGGGCAGGTGCGGGTGGGGGAGCGGGAGTGGGGGTACCGGGGCGCGGCCGCCGGCTTCTGGCAGGGGCA
>NZ_JAGXJG010000466.1:0-242 GCF_019091725.1 Cellulomonas sp. GbtcB1
TTTATTAATTTCTGCTATTCTATATATACACACGCACTAATTAATAAATTATGGTGATATAGTAATTTTTGGCTTGTTGTGGTTATTGATTAGTAACAACTATATTTATAGTAGTTAGCTTAGCTAGGTCATCAATTCAATACTCATATAGTACACAATGTCAATATAAATATATATCATGGTAGGCCACATGGTTGTGGCTCTACTTTTTTTGTTTTTCTTCTTTTCTCTGACCCCTACTT
>NZ_JAGXJG010000467.1:0-242 GCF_019091725.1 Cellulomonas sp. GbtcB1
GGAGCTGATCGGGCTGCACGAGAACGGGGAGCACCTGGGCCTCGCCGCGGCCGACGGGCAGCGCTACCGCCTGCGCATCGCCGAGCCACTGCGTGCCGCGGTGCGGCGCGACCGCCCGCAGCTGGAGCAGATCCGCGCCGCGCAGTCGGGCGTGCCGAGCCCGCGGGAGCTCCAGGCGCGCGGGCGCGCTGGGCAGTCCGCGGAGCAGATCGCCGAGGAGTCGGGTCGGCCCGACGCACACG
>NZ_JAGXJG010000468.1:0-242 GCF_019091725.1 Cellulomonas sp. GbtcB1
GCCGGGGCCGGGCAGACCCGGTAAGACCCGCCGCCACCCGCCGGCCGGGCGGAGGAGGGGGTCGGGCGGCAGCAGCACGCGGTGGTCGGGGCCGAAGCCGTGCAGGAGGACGAGCCGCGTCCCGGTCCCGTGCTCGACGACGTTCACCGGCGCACCGTACCGGGCGGCGCCGCCACCGTCACCGGAGCCCGACGCCGCCGTCCGACGTCCGCACCTGCCCGACGACCCAGGACCCCGCCGGG
>NZ_JAGXJG010000469.1:0-242 GCF_019091725.1 Cellulomonas sp. GbtcB1
CCGAGGCAGCGGCCGGAGTGCGCTCGCCGACACGCCGGGTCCGGGCGTCGGGGGCGAGCAGGCTGCCCACCCAGTCGTCGCGCCGGCCGCCGCGCTGCACGCCGCCCAGCCGCAGCTCCCCCTCGACCCGGCACCCGGCCCGCTCGGCGCCCGCGCGGGGCGGGCCGTTGCCCACGAACGCGCGCCAGAACACCCGGACCACCCCCAGACGGCCGAACGCCGCGTCGAGCACCAGCTCGACG
>NZ_JAGXJG010000470.1:0-242 GCF_019091725.1 Cellulomonas sp. GbtcB1
GGCGCGGCCCCGGCCGCGACCCCACCCGGGGCCCACGCCGGTGCGCGAGGACGAGGGCCTCGAGGTCGGCTACCGGACCCGGGACGGCCAGGTGTCCCGGGCCGTGCGCGGGGTGGACCTGCGGGTCCGGCCCGGCGAGGCCGTCGCTCTGGTCGGCGAGTCCGGGTCCGGCAAGAGCACCCCCGCGCACGCCGCGCTGCGCCTGCTCGCCCGCGGCGGGTCGGTCACGGGCGGGCGGATCT
>NZ_JAGXJG010000471.1:0-242 GCF_019091725.1 Cellulomonas sp. GbtcB1
CCGGCGCGCCACGCCCACCCGGATCTCCACCGCGATGGAGGTCTCGATGTCGCACATGCAGACGACCTACAACTTCCTGTCCCAGCAGCTCGCCCAGCTGAACGCGAACAACGCGACGAGCTGAGCCACACCCACCACGCAAGGGGGACCGTCGTGTACGACGGCCGGACCCGGTCCCGCGCCGACGCGGACGCCACCGCGGGCCCGGCGAAGCTCCACACCATGCTGTACGACCGCCTGCT
>NZ_JAGXJG010000048.1:0-35745 GCF_019091725.1 Cellulomonas sp. GbtcB1
GCTCCTCGTCGGTCTGCGCGGGCAGCACCGACGGGCCGGGGCCGGTCGGCGCGGCCGCCGGGGGAGCGGGCGACGTCGGCACCCGCGTCGTCGACCCCGAGGTCCGCGCGGCGGTGCGCGCCGCGGTGCTGGGTGCGGTGCCGTCGGGCCCCGCGTCCGGCCCGGGCGGGGAGCGTGGCTCCGCGTCCGACGCGTCCGCCGCGCCGGGCGGTTCGGCCGGGCGGTCGTGGTTCCGGCGCCGCCGTCCCGAGCCGGGCGGGGCCCCGACACCTGCTCCCGCCGCGAACCCCGTGGTCGACGTGGACGCGGTCCCGGGCGCCCGGGCCGAGGTGGCCGTCGTGCTCACGCTCGTCCCGGGCCTCGACCGCCCGACCCTGGACGGCGTGCTGCGCCGCGTCGGCGAGGCCCTGGCCGCGGACGAGACGGTCACCCAGCGCGTCGACTCCCTCGAGGTCCGCCTCCGCTGACCCGTCTGCGCCGGGGTGGCCGTCGCGCCCCCGGTCACGGCGAGTGCATAGTCGACACGTCGAGTGCCTATCCGCTGGATAGGCACTCGACGTGTCCGATGTGCACTCGCTCGCTCGCACGCGGGCTCGCGCACTCGGGCTCGCTCGCTCGTGGGCCCGCGCCCTCGCGGGGCCGCGCACGCGCGGCCGGCGGTCAGTGCCAGAGGCGCCGGCGGCGGCGGAGGGACCAGGCCAGCGCGACCGTCGCGACCGCGCCGACGACCTGGCCGCCCAGGATGATGCGGTTCAGGTCGAGCGCCGGCTGCCAGTGCGCGCCGTCGTCGTCGACCACGAACACCCCGAGCGGCTTGACCCGCGTGGCGTAGCCGCCCGCGTCCGCCGCGCCGCCGCCGCGGCCCCCGGGCCGGCCGGAGCCGAACGGCCACAGCGGCCCGCGCAGGAACGGCAGCCGACCACCGTGGCCGGGGCCGCCGTGCCAGCCCTCGCGACCCGGTCCGTGCGGCCAGCCGCCCCCGCGGCCCGCCCACGCGACGGGTCCACCGGGTCCGCTTGCGCCTCCGCCGGCGCTCCCGACCGCCCCGGCCGGTGCGCCCGGGCCGGACTGCGTCCACGGCCCGTCCTCGGGGGCCGATGCCTCGGCGTGCGCGCCGCGCCCGGTGCCCTCCGTGGCGTCCGTCCCGGTCCCGCCGGCCGCGCCGCCGGTCCCGCCGCCCGCGGACCCGGGTCCGCCGTCGCCGCCGTGCGAGCGGGGACCGTCCGGCTGCTCGGCACCCCCGCTGTCCGCCGGTGCGTCGCCGCCCTCGCCCGGTCCCGGCGTCCCGGCGCCGGCGCCGCCCGGCCCGCCGTGACCGCCGCGGATCCCGACCCGGGCGTCCGCGTGCGCGCCCGCGACGCCGTGCCAGCCCATCACCTTCGCCACCGGCACGACGAGGGTGCTGCCGTGCTCGTACGGCTCCCCGAACACGCGCCGCACGGAGATGATGTCGCTCGCCGCCCGGGTGAGGCCGGGCAGGTCGGGGTGGGTCTCGTCGGTCATCGTCGTCCTCCTCGGTGGGTGTCCGTGCGCCCACCGTGGCACGGCGGGTCGCACGCCCACCAGGGGCCGCGCCGGGTCATCCCGAGGTGCAGGAGGCGCTGGCGGTGAACGCCGCCTCGTCGTCCAGGAGCTGGCGCAGCGTGCTCACCGGGACCACGAAGCTCTGCCCGGTCGAGTTCTTCGCGTACACGACGCCGACCACGCGCCCCGCGGCGTCGAGCACCGCGGAGCCGGAGCTGCCGGGCTCGACCTCGGCGTTCGTGACGAGCACCTGCCCGAGGTTCTCGTTGAGCGGGTCGGTGGTCGCCCCGATGACCTGCCCGCTCGTCACGGTGAGCTGGCCGCCCTGCGGGTAGCCGACGACCGTGACCTCGTCGCCGGGGTTCGGGTCGGCGTCGGCCAGGCCGGGCGCGGACGGCAGCGGGTCGGCGGTGCGGACGACCGCGAGGTCCGCCAGCGCCGCGGTCGAGGACGCGGTCACCGCGACGTCCCGGCCGTCGTAGGTGCTGAGCTGGAGGTCGGCGGAGTCGGCGACCACGTGCCGGTTCGTGATGAGGGTCGTCTCGTCGATCGCGAAGCCCGAGCCGGTCGACAGCGAGTTGCACCCGACGTTCCGGATCCGCACCGCCATCCGCTGCGCGGCGTCGAAGCCGTCGGGGGACAGGTTGCCGGACGACGACGGCGTGGGCACCGGGGCGCTGGACGGCACCAGGTCGGTCGGCACCGGGCCGGGCATCGGCGGCAGCACCCCGCAGCCGGCGAGCAGGAGGACGGCCGCGGCACCGAGGGCGGCGCGGCGGGCGGTCGGGCGGATCACCCGGTCGCCCCGGCGGCGAGCTGGCGCTGGAGCTCGGTGTTGGCGACGGTCGCCGCGTTGCACACGCCCTGGACGTCGCTCTTGAACCGCTGCAGGTCCGCCGGGTCGTACGCGGCCGCGTCCTCGAGGTAGGTGATGAGCTGGTTCTGCGCGTCGATGCAGGTCGACAGCGCGGACGCGACGTTCGCGGCGGCCTGCGAGATGCGCTCCTGGTAGTCGACGAGCTGGCGCTGCACCTCGCGGTCGTCGCCGACCTGGGCCTTCTCGTCGGCGAGCTGGGTGATCCGGCTCTGCGCGGTCGTCAGCTGCTCGTTCACGGCGGCGAGCTCCGCGAGCGTCCCGTCGTGCTGGGTGCGCAGCGTGGCGAGCTCGGTGCCGATGGTGCGGCCCTGCGCCTCGATCCCGGCGGCGTACTCCTCGTACCGGACGGTCCGCACCCAGAGGTAGGACGCCAGCGCGGTGACGAGGACCAGCAGCACCGACAGGATCACGACGGCCCACGGCCGGCGGCGGTGCCGGGGCTCGGGCGGCGGTGCCAGGTGGCTGTGCTCGGGGTGCCGCCCGGCCGGGCGGTCGTCGGGGTGCGTCGCGGGGTGCTCGACCGGCGTCGCGTCGTCGGGACGGGTGGCGGTGTCCGGCCACGACGAGGTCCCGGCCGGCCGCGGCGGGCCGAGCGGGTCGTGCGGCCCGGTGGCAGACGTCACGTCACCACCTTACGGGGAGTCAGCGCGGCCCGGATCCGCCGTGGGACGGAAGGGGGTGGTGGACGTCACGCCGGCCCGCGCGCCCGGACGGCCGAATCCTGTCGTCCGACAGGCGCGCGGCGGGCGACAATCCTGGGCGTGTCCCTCGCCCCCTACGGCCGCCTGCTGCGGCTGCCCGGTGTCCTGCCCCTGGTCCTCGTCTCGTTCGTCGCGCGCATCCCGCACGCGATGACCGGCGTGGTGCTCACGCTGCACGTCGTCGGCCCCCTCGGCCTCGGCTACGCGCGGGCCGGGCTGGTGGCCGCCGCGATGACCGTGGGCGTGGCGATCGGCTCGCCGTGGCGCGGCCGCCGGGTCGACCGGCTGGGCCTGCGCCGGGCGCTGCTGCCGTCGGTGGTCGTGGAGTCGGCGGTGTGGCTGGTCGCCCCGCGGCTGGGCTACGAGGCGCTGCTCGTCGCCGCCGTGGTCGCGGGCGTGTTCCTGGTGCCGGTGTTCTCCGTCGTGCGCCAGTCGCTCGCGGTGCTGGTCCCGGCCGAGCAGCAGCGCACCGCCTACGCCCTCGACTCCGTGGGCACCGAGATGACCTTCATGCTCGCGCCGACGCTCGGCGTGCTCGTGGCGACGCAGGTGTCGACGACCGCGGCGCTCACCCTCGTGGGGGTCGCGACGGTCGCGGCGGGCCTGCTGCTCATGTGGTTCAACCCGCCGACCCGGTCGCCCGGGGGCACGGCGCCCGACGCGGTCGCGGACGCGGGCCGCCGGCCCCGGCTGCTGACGCCCGGCCTGCTCGTGGTCCTGGCCGCGGCCTCCGCCGCCGCGCTCATCCTCAACGGGACGGACGTCGGCATCGTCGCCGCGCTCGAGGGCTGGGAGCGGGAGACCGCCGTCGGCTGGATGATCGCGCTGTGGTGCGTCGGCTCCGTCGTCGGCGGCCTGGTCTACGGCGCGCAGAAGCGGGAGCTGCACCCGCTCGCGCTCGTCGCGCTGCTCGGGGCCGCCACCGTGCCCGCCGCGTTCGCGCAGACGCAGTGGCAGCTCGCGCTCGCCGTCGTCGTGGCGGGTCTGCCGTGCGCGGCGAGCCTGTCGGCGATCAACGCGTCGCTCGTCCGGATGGTCCCGGAGCACCGGCGCGGCGAGATCATGGGCTGGAGCGGCACCGCGAACACCGTCGGCGCGGCGCTGGGCGCCCCGGTCGTCGGCGCGGTCATCGACTCGACGGGCCCGGGCGGCGGGTTCGCGGCGGCGGGCGGCGTGGGGCTGCTGCTGTCGGTGCTGGGGCTGGCCGTGCTGACGGTCGTGCGCCGGCGGAACGCGGGTCGGCGGGTGGCCGTCGCAGCCGGGCTCGGCGGAGCGCCCGCGGGGGTCGTCCCGGCGCCGTCGCCCGAGCCGGCGTCGTCGACCGGCCGGGAGGCGCGGCCCGGCCAGCAGGCGCCGACCGGGCCCACGGCGTCGTCACCCGCGGAGTGGGTCGTCCCGACGCCCGCGCCCGCGGGCGCCGACGACGTGCCGGTGCGCCCGTCGCCGGTCGACCCGTCCCCGAAGCCGACGCCGCGCTGACCCGCCACGGACGACGACGCCGAGTCTCCGTCGCGTGCCTGTCCCGCGACGGCGGTCGACAGGCGCGGACCGGAGACTCGGCGGGTCAGCCGCGCGAGGGCGTCAGGACACGTAGCCCGTGAACTTCTCGCCCGGGCCCTCGCCCGGGGCGTCCGGGAACGGGCTGGCCTCGCGGAACGCCAGCTGCAGCGACCGGAGCCCGTCGCGCAGCGAGCGGGCGTGCTGGTTGCCGATGTCCGGCGCCGAGGCCGTCACCAGCGCGGCGAGCGCGGTGATCAGCTTCCGGGCCTCGTCGAGGTCCAGGTAGTCGCGGCCGGCGTGCTCGTCGGTGTCGGGGGACAGGCCGCACTTGACGGCGGCGGCGCTCATCAGGTGCACGGCGGCGGTGGTGATGACCTCGACCGCCGCCACGTCGGCGATGTCGCGGGTGGCGGTCGTGGGGTCCGGGGTCTCGCTCATGCCGCCGATCCTCTCATCGTCCGGGACCCGCGCCAGGTCGCCCGCCGGGACGACGACGGGCGCGGCCGGAGCGAGTGCCGGCCGCGCCCGTCGGGGTGCTGCGGGGCGGCCGGCTGGGGGACCGGCCGCCCCGCGGGGGTCAGGCGACGGGCGTGCTCGCGGTGGCGGGCTCGCCGTTCTCGACCGGGGCCGTGCCCTGCAGCGCTGCGGCGAGCGCGGCGCCGAGGCCGGCGTCGACGTTCGTCCAGTACTGGATCGCGCGGGCGCGGATGACGTCGCTCTTCACCGCGCCGACGTGGCCGGTGATGGTCTCCAGGAACCGGGCGCGCGCGGCGTCGTCGAACACCTCGCGGTACAGCGTGCCCGCCTGGCCCCAGTCGTCGTCCTCGGGGTGCAGGGTCGCGGCGCTGCGCACGAGCTCGCCGTCCGCCTCCCAGCCGGCCGACTCCGCGGCGCGGGCCGGGTCGGCCGCCGGGCCGCCGACCGAGTTGGGCGCGTAGACCGGGACCTCGGGCGCGTTGAAGTGGTACCGGGCCGCGCCGTCCTTGGAGTACGAGTGCACCTCGGACTTCGGGGCGTTCACCGGGAGCTGCGCGTGGTTGGTGCCGACGCGGTACCGGTGGGCGTCCGCGTAGGAGAAGATCCGCGCGAGCAGCATCTTGTCCGGGCTGGTCGCGATGCCCGGCACGAAGTTGCTCGGCGCGAACGTCGCCTGCTCGATCTGCGCGAAGTAGTTCTCCGGGTTGCGGTTGAGCTCCATCACGCCGACCTCGATCAGCGGGTAGTCCGCGTGCGGCCAGACCTTCGTGAGGTCGAACGGGTTGAACCGGTAGGCCTTCGCGTCCTCGTACGGCATGACCTGCACCGACAGGGTCCAGCGCGGGAACTCGCCGTCGGCGATGTGCTCGAACAGGTCGCGGATGTGGTGGTCGGCGTCCGAACCGGCGAGCTGCGCGGCCTCGTCGGCGGTCAGGTTGTCGATGCCCTGCTGGGACTTGAAGTGGTACTTGACCCAGAACCGCTCGCCGGCCGCGTTGATCCACTGGTAGGTGTGCGAGCCGAAGCCGTCCATCGTCCGCCACGAGCGCGGCAGGCCCCGGTCGCCCATCAGCCAGGTGACCTGGTGCGCCGACTCGGGCGACAGCGACCAGAAGTCCCACTGCATGTCGTTGTCGCGCAGGTTCGAGCCGGGCAGGCGCTTCTGCGAGCGGATGAAGTCGGGGAACTTGATCCCGTCGCGCAGGAAGAACACCGGGGTGTTGTTGCCGACGAGGTCGTAGTTGCCCTCGGACGTGTAGAACTTCAGCGCGAAGCCGCGGGGGTCGCGCCAGGTGTCGGGGGAGCCGTGCTCGCCGGCGACGGAGGAGAACCGCGCCAGCATCTCGGTCTCGACGCCCGGCTGGAACAGCGCCGCGCGGGTGTACCGGCTGACGTCGCCCGTGGTGGTGAACGTGCCGAAGGCGCCGCCGCCCTTGGCGTGCACCACGCGCTCCGGGACCCGCTCGCGGTTGAACTGCGCCAGCTTCTCGACCAGGTAGTGGTCGTGCAGGACGATCGGGCCGTCGGCGCCGACGGACTGCGAGTGCGCGTCGGACGCCACGGGGGCGCCGGAGTTGGTGGTGGTCGGGTTGACCTGGGTCACGGGGGTGTCCTTCCGGGTCGTCGGCAGGCCGGTCGAGGGCGTGCCGGGGACCGGTCGGGCAGGGTCGCCCGACCGGGAGTCGTGGGGTGGTCGGTGGTGCGGGGGAGTCGGGCCGGGGCGGCGGCTCGCCCCGGGGCTGCGGTCAGTCGGTCGCGCGGCTGCGGCAGTCGGGGCACAGGCCCCAGAAGGTGACCTCGGCCGTCTCGACGGTGAAGCCGGACGTCGAGCTCGGGACGAGGCAGGGCGCCTCGCCGATGACGCAGTCGACGTCGTCGACCGCGCCGCACGAGCGGCACACCACGTGGTGGTGGTTGTCGCCCACCCGGCGCTCGTACCGGGCCGGGTGCCCGGCCGGCTCGATGCGCCGCAGGATGCCCACGTCGGTCAGCGCGTGCAGGACGTCGTAGACCGCCTGCACGGAGACCGTCGGCAGCGCCTCCCGGGCGCGGCGGAGCACGGCCTCCGCGTCCGCGTGCGGCAGGTCGGCGACGGCACCGAGCACGGCGAGCCGGGGAGCCGTCACACGCAGGCCGCGGGCGCGGAGCAGCTCCGCGGGGTCGGTCGCGTGGTCGGCGGTGGGGCCCGCGTCGTGCGGGTGACCGGCGGTCGACGCGTCGCCGGGTGCGGCGGGTGCGTGCTGGTCGACGGGCATGGCGCCACCCTGACACGTTTTCTGGAACTGTTCAAGCAGGGATCTGACGGAGTGTCACGTCGGGGTGAGGGTGCTGGGGTGACGCGGGGAACAGGCAGGGGTCGCCGGGTGTTCTGGTAGAGTCATTCACGACTGGCCTGGGTCGACGTGTGTCACCGCTTCACCGCGGAGGCGTCCGGCGGCCCGGGTGCACAAGTGGAGGCCACTCCCACCTGAGTCCCGACCGCCCGGTCCGCCGGCAGCAGGGTCCAGGTTCCCGGTCCAGGTCACGACCCCTTCGCGGGGGACGTGGCCCGACGGCGCACCGTCCCGACGGGTGCCGTGGATCGTGTCGGCCCTCCACCTGTGCCCAGGTGCGAGGGCCTTCCTCGTTCCTGGAGGTCACCCACTTCGACTTCGAGGAGCACCACATCAGCGAGCCCCGCATCAACGATCGGATCCGCGTCGCCGAGGTCCGCCTGGTCGGCCCGAACGGCGAGCAGGTCGGCATCGTCCGCGTGGAGGACGCGCTGCGCCTGGCCCAGGACGCCGACCTCGACCTCGTCGAGGTCGCGCCGGACGCCCGCCCGCCCGTCTGCAAGATCATGGACTACGGCAAGTTCAAGTACGAAGCAGACATGAAGGCCCGCGAGGCCCGGCGGAACCAGAGCAACACGGTTCTCAAGGAGATCCGCTTCCGGCTCAAGATCGACCCGCACGACTACGGCACCAAGAAGGGCCACGTCGAGCGGTTCCTGTCGGCCGGCGACAAGGTCAAGGTCATGATCATGTTCCGCGGTCGCGAGCAGTCGCGCCCGGAGATGGGTGTGCGCCTGCTGCAGCGCCTGGCTGCGGACGTCGAGGAGCTCGGCTTCATCGAGAGCATGCCGAAGCAGGACGGCCGCAACATGATCATGGTGCTCGGCCCGACCAAGAAGAAGGCCGAGCAGAAGAACGAGCAGCGCCGGGCCCGTGCCCAGCGCGAGCCGCGTCCCGAGACCCCCGAGGTCGAGGAGACGGAGACGGACGCTCCCGTGGAGACGGCCGCGCCGGCCGCCGCCGCGCCCGCCGCCGCCCCGGCCCCGGCCGCCGAGCCCGCCCCTGCGGCTGCTCCGGCTCCCGCCGCCGCCCCGGCTCCGGCCGCCGCGCCGCGTCCGCAGACCGCGCCGAAGCCGGCGTCGGCCCCGCGTCCGTCGGCCGCTCCCCGGCCGGCCGCCTCGCCGAAGCCCGCCACCGCCCCGAAGCCGGCCTCGCGGCCGACCTCGACCCCCCGCCCGACCCCCGGCTCCTCGGCCGGGTCGACGGCGGCGCCGGCCCCGCGGCCCACCCCGCGCCCGGCACCGACCCCGCGCCCCTCGGCGCGACCGGCCCCCCGCGGCCAGTCGTCCGGCGGCACCGGGAACGCCTGACCTGCACCGACACGCTCGGACCCCACCGGGACCGGACGGACGAGTCGCGCCCCGGCGCGATGCGACGACAAGGAGAGACGGCAGCCATGCCGAAGAACAAGACGCACTCCGGTGCGAAGAAGCGCTTCCGGATCACCGGGAGCGGCAAGGTCATGCGCGAGCAGGCCAACGCGCGTCACCTGTTCGAGCACAAGTCGAGCCGTCGCACGCGTCGCCTCGCCTCGGACCAGGTCGTCTCCGCGGCCGACGCCCCCAAGATCAAGAAGCTGCTCGGCAAGTGACCCGTCGGCGCGCGAGCGCCGCGGTCCGCAGCCGACCCGATAACGAAGCAAGGAGCATCACGTGGCACGCGTGAAGCGGGCGGTCAACGCCCAGAAGAAGCGCCGGGCGACCCTCGAGCGGGCCTCCGGCTACCGCGGTCAGCGGTCGCGCCTGTACCGCAAGGCCAAGGAGCAGGTCACCCACTCCCTGGTCTACGCCTACCGCGACCGCAAGGCGCGCAAGGGCGACTTCCGCAAGCTGTGGATCCAGCGGATCAACGCGGCGGCGCGCGAGCAGGGCCTGACCTACAACCGCCTCATCCAGGGCCTCAAGGCCGCTGGCGTCGAGGTCGACCGTCGCGTGCTGGCCGACCTGGCCGTCACCGACGTCGCGGCGTTCAACGCCCTGGTGCAGGTCGCCAAGGACGCGCTGCCGGCCGACGTGAACGCGCCGAAGGCCGCCGCCTGACGCTCGTCGTCACCGCGACGCGCGCGGCCTGACCGCGCGCACGCACCCCTCAGGACCCCCGGGAGCCCACGGCTCCCGGGGGTCCTGCGCGTCCGGGGGGGCCTGGCGGCAGCCGATGCGGCGGCCGGCCCGACCCGTCCTGCGCCGAGGGGGCAGCCGACACGTCGAGCGAGTAGTCGGCGACTGCTCGCTCGACGCGTCCACTGCTCGCTCGGTGCGCGTGCGGTCGCCGCGCGGGCCCGCGTCCAGCGGTGCCGCCACCGGCGCGCCGGCGCCCGCGCGGGCGCGCGCCGCGGGACCGCCGCCGCGTGCGGGAGGATGGGACCGTGTCCCGCACCGCACCCGACGGCCCCGCCGCCGCACGCCCCCCGATGACCAACCCGCACGCCGACCGCGTCAAGGCCGTGCGGGCGCTCGCCACCCGGTCGGGGCGTCGCCGCGCCGGGCGGTACGTCGTCGAGGGGCCCCAGGCCGTGCGCGAGGTGGTGCGCTGGGCGCCGGGCACCGTCCGGGACGTGTACCTCACGGCGGGGGCCGCCGACCGGTACGCCGAGATCGTCGCCGACGCGGAGGCGGCCCGCCTGCACGTGCACCTCGGGGACGAGGCCGTGCTCGACGCGATGTCGCCGGACGCGCAGGGCGTGCTCGCCGTCGCCGACCTGCCCGACGCCGCCCGCACCGCCGCCGTCGACGAGGTGCCGGTCGGGCCGTCGGGCGCCGAGGCGCTCGACGCCGTGCTCGCCGCCCGCCCGCGCCTCGTCGCGGTGCTCGCGCAGGTGCGCGACCCCGGGAACGCCGGGACGGTCATCCGGGTCGCGGACGCTGCCGGAGCGGACGCGGTCGTGGTGGCGGGGGACAGCGTCGAGACGACGAACCCCAAGGTCGTGCGGTCGACCGCCGGGTCGCTGTTCCACCTGCCGGTCGTGTCCGGCGTGTCGGTCGCGGACGCGGTCGACGCGCTGCGGGCGGCGGGCCTCGCCGTGCTGGCGGCCGACGGCACCGGCGACCTCGACCTGGACGACCTGCAGGACGCCGCGGCGGTGGCGGGCGCGGGCACCGGCACAGCCGCGGAGACCGCCGCCGCGCCCGCCGACCTGCGCGCCGCGACCGCCTGGCTGTTCGGCAACGAGGCCTGGGGGCTGCCCCCCGAGGACCGCGACCGCGCCGACGCCGTCGTGCGGGTGCCGCTGCGCGGCCGCGCGGAGTCCCTCAACCTCGGCACCGCCGCGGCGGTCTGCCTCTACGCGTCCTCGCGCGCCCACCGCTGACCCCTGCCGTTCGACGCGCGTGTCCGTGGCGCGCACCCCTCAGTGGAGCGCGGTGACGGACACGCCGACGGCGTGTCCGTCACGATCGTCCACTCACGTCCCGGTCGCCGCGCCCCGGCCCCCACGACCACCCACCCGGCCGCGGCACGGCATGCTGGACCGATGCGCGTCTTCGCCGCCCTCTGGCCCACCGACGAGCCCCGCCGGCACCTGGCCTCCGCGCTCCGCACCGCCGTCGGCGTCGACGCCGAGCACGCCCCCGGCCGCTCACCCGACGGCGTGCGCTGGACCCCCGCGGAGAACTGGCACGTGACGCTGGCGTTCTACGGCGAGGTCGGCGAGGGGCGCGCGGAGCTGCTCGCGGAGCACCTCGCCGGGGTCGCGGCGGACGGGCGGCCGTTCGACCTGGAGCTCGCCGGCGCCGGCGTGTTCGCGCACCGCACCCTCTGGGCCGGCGTGGGCGGGGACGTCGCGGCCGTGCAGGACCTGGTCGCCGGGTGCCGGGACGCCGGGGACGCGGTCGGGGCGCGCCAGGACGACCGCGTCCGGTCCCGCCCGCACGTCACGCTCGGCCGGGTGGCGCCGCAGCGCGGCGGGAACCGGCGCCGGGACCGTGCGTCGCGGGCCCCCGACCCGGGCGACCTGCTGGTGCACGCCCTCGCCGTCTACCGGGGGCCGCGGTGGCCGGTGACGGAGCTGGTCCTGGCGGAGTCGCTCCCGGGGGAGGGTCGCGCCGGGGGGCCGCTGTACCGGCCGCTCGGTGCCTGGCCGCTCGGCGGGACCGCGCCCCCGGCGCCCTGACCCGCGACCGCCGCGGCCCGCGCGGCCTGTCCGCGCCCCGCGCGGCCCGCCCCCACCCCGCCCCGCCCCCACCACCGCGGAAACCGCCCCGCAGCGCCGCGGCCGCTGTGGCACGATGGCGACCATGACCTCCGCCCGCCCCCTCGGCCGCCGATTTCCCGGGCCCGTTCCCGGGCCGCGGCGCTGAGAGGCGCGGCACCAGGTCCCGTCCGGCGCCACGGCGCGGACGGTCCCGAGGCCCCGGAGCGGGCGCCACTAGACTCGCCCGTCGGTCGGCCCGTCTCGCGCGCCCCGCGCGCCTGACGCAGGCCGGCCCGCCGCTCCACCCGCAGAGAAGGCTCGGATGACCACGCCCGACACACCCCTGAACCCGCTCGACGCCGACGCCGTCGGCCGCGCCCTCGACGACGCCCTCGTGGCCGTCGCGGCGGCCGGCGACCTCGACGCCCTCAAGTCCGCGCGGCTCGCGCACACCGGCGAGCGCAGCCCGCTGGCGCTCGCCAACCGCGCGATCGGCGGCCTGGCCCCGGCGGACAAGGCCGTCGCCGGCAAGGCTCTCGGCCAGGCCCGCGGCCGGCTGAACGCCGCGATCGCGGCCCGCGAGGAGGTGCTCGCCGCCGAGCGCGACGCGCGCGTCCTCGTCGAGGAGGCCGTCGACGTCACGCTGCCGTCCGACCGGGAGCCCCGCGGCGCCCGGCACCCGCTCGAGCTGCTCCAGGAGCGCATCGCCGACGTCTTCGTCGCGATGGGCTGGGAGATCGCGGAGGGCCCCGAGGTCGAGGCCGAGTGGTTCAACTTCGACGCCCTGAACTTCGGCCCGGACCACCCGGCGCGCCAGATGCAGGACACGTTCTACGTCGCGGCGCCCGAGGGCGAGCCGGACCCGCACCTGGTGCTGCGCACGCACACCTCGCCGGTGCAGGCCCGCAGCCTGCTGGAGCGGGGCGTGCCGTTGTACGTCGCGTGCCCGGGCCGGGTGTTCCGCACCGACGAGCTCGACGCGACGCACACCCCGGTGTTCCACCAGGTCGAGGGCATCGCGGTCGACAAGGGCCTGACGATGGCGCACCTCAAGGGCACGCTGGACCACTTCGCGAGGGCGATGTTCGGCCCGGACGCGCGGACCCGCCTGCGGCCGTCGTTCTTCCCGTTCACCGAGCCCTCCGCCGAGATGGACCTGTGGTTCCCGCAGAAGAAGGGCGGGCCCGGCTGGATCGAGTGGGGCGGGTGCGGGATGGTCAACCCCAACGTGCTGCGCGCGGCGGGCGTCGACCCCGAGGTGTACTCCGGCTTCGCGTTCGGGATGGGCATCGAGCGCACGCTCATGCTGCGTCACGAGATCGCGGACATGCACGACATGGTGGAGGGCGACGTGCGCTTCTCCACCCAGTTCCGGGCGGTGATCTGATGCCTCGCATCCCCCTGACGTGGCTCGCCGAGCACGTCGAGCTCCCCGAGGGCCTGTCGGCCGAGCAGCTGGCGGCGGACCTGGTCCGCGTCGGGCTCGAGGAGGAGGCTGTCCACCCGGCCGCCGTGTCCGGCCCGCTCGTGGTCGGCCGCGTCGTCGAGCGCGTTCCCGAGCCGCAGAAGAACGGCAAGACCATCAACTGGTGCCAGGTCGACGTGGGCGACCACAACGGCACCGCTGAGGACGGCACGCGGACCCCGCGCGGCATCGTGTGCGGCGCGCACAACTTCGACGTGGGCGACCACGTCGTCGTCGCGCTGCCCGGCACCGTGCTGCCCGGCCCGTTCGCGATCGCCAGCCGCAAGACCTACGGCCACGTGTCCGACGGCATGATCTGCTCCTCGCGCGAGCTCGGCCTCGGCGACGACCACGACGGCATCATCGTGCTGGCCGAGATGGGCATCGACGCCGCCCCCGGGACCGACGCGCGCGCCCTGCTGGGGCTCGGCGAGGAGGTCCTGGAGATCAACGTGACGCCGGACCGCGGCTACTGCTTCGCGATGCGCGGCGTCGCGCGGGAGTACGCGCACTCGACGGGCGCGGCGTTCACCGACCGCGGCCTGCCGCGCGCGGGCGCCGACGAGGGCCTGGCCACCACGGGCGGTTTCGGCATCGAGCTCCGCGACGAGGCGCCGGTCCACGGCGTCGCCGGCGCGGACCGGTTCGTCGCGCGCGTCGTCCGGGGCGTCGCGGCGAGCAAGCCGTCGCCGACCTGGATGCAGCAGCGCCTGACGCAGGCCGGCATGCGGCCGATCTCGCTCGCGGTCGACGTCACGAACTACGTGATGCTCGACCTCGGGCAGCCGCTGCACGCCTACGACCTGGCGACGCTCGACGGCCCGGTCGTCGTCCGGCGCGCGCGGGCGGGGGAGCGGCTCACGACGCTCGAGGGCGTGGACCGCGCCCTCGACCCGGAGGACCTGCTCATCACCGACGGCCCCGACGCCGGACGCGTGCTCGGGCTCGCCGGGGTGATGGGCGGCGCGGAGACCGAGGTGTCCGAGTCGACCACGGACCTGCTGATCGAGGCCGCGCACTTCGACCCGGTGTCGATCGCCCGCACCGCCCGGCGGCACAAGCTGCCGAGCGAGGCGAGCAAGCGGTTCGAGCGCGGCGTCGACCCGCAGCTGCCCCGCGTGGCCGCGGCCCGCGTGGTCGAGCTGCTGGTCGAGCACGGCGGCGGCACGGCCGACCCGGTGCTGACCGACGTCGACCTCACCACCCCGCCGCCCGTGCTGAGCCTGCCCGTCGACCTGCCGGCGCGGCTCATCGGCCTGGACCTCGACGTCGCCGCCGTCTCGCGGTACCTGCGCGAGATCGGCTGCACCGTCGGCGAGGTCGTCGGGGCCGGTGCCGACGCGGTGGTGTCCGTGACCGTGCCGACGTGGCGCCCGGACCTCACCGAGCCCGTCGACCTGGTCGAGGAGGTCGCGCGCCTGCACGGTTACGACGCGATCCCGTCGGTCGTCCCGCGCTCCCCGGTGGGCCTCGGCCTGACCGTCGCGCAGCGGCGCCGTCGCCGGGTCGCGCAGGCGCTGGCGGACGCGGGCTGGGTCGAGACGCTGTCGTACCCGTTCGTCGGGACGGCGCAGCTCGACGCGCTCGCGCTGCCCGCCGACGACGAGCGGCGGACGATGGTCCGGCTCGCGAACCCGCTGTCCGAGGAGCGGCCGTCGATGCGCGCGTCGCTGCTGGTGACGCTCCTCGACACCGCGCGGCGGAACGCGGCGCGCGGCACGACCGACCTCGCGGTGTACGAGGTCGGCGCGGTCACGCTGCCCCGCCCGGGCGCGGCGTCGGCCCCGGTGCCGCCGATCGCGCAGCGGCCGTCGGACGACGTCCTCGACGCCGTGCGCGCCGCGGTGCCGGCCCAGCCGCGGCACGTCGCCGGCGTGCTGACCGGTCTCCGTGAGCCGGCCGGCTGGTGGGGCGCCGGTCGCCCCGCCGACCACACCGACGCGATCGACGCCGTGCGGCTGCTCGCCGAGACCCTGGGCGTCGAGCTCGCGGTCGTGGCGGACGCCGAGCGGGCGCCCTGGCACCCGGGGCGCTGCGCGCGGTTCGCCACCGCGGACGGCGCCCTGGTCGGCTGGGCCGGCGAGCTGCACCCGAACGTCGTCGCGGCCCTCGGGCTGCCGGCCCGGGCGAGCGCGTTCGAGGTCGACCTCGACGTGCTCCTCGCCGCCGCCCCGCGGACCGAGGTGGTCGCCACCGAGGTGTCGACGTTCCCGGTCGCCAAGGAGGACGTGGCGCTCGTCGTCCCGGCCGACGTGCCGGTGGCCGACGTGCTGGACGCGGTCCGCACCGGCGCCGCGGCGAGCGCGGCGGGCGACGTGCTGGAGAGCGCGCGGCTGTTCGACGTGTACACCGGCGAGCAGGTGGGCGAGGGTCGGCGGTCGCTGGCGTTCGCGCTGCGCCTGCGCGCCGCCGACCGCACGCTCACGGCGGACGAGACCGCGGCCGTGCGTGCCGCGGTCGTCGCGGAGGCCGAGCGCCGCTTCGGCGCGACCCTCCGCGCGTAGCCCGCACCGCTGACGGCCCCGTGCCGCGCCCCTCGTGGGGCGTGGCGCGGGGCCGTCGCCGTCCCCGGCCCCGCCCGCAGCAGCACGAGGTCGTCGGTTGCGCCCGAGGTCGTCGGTTGCGCACCCCCGCCGCTGGACGGAACCGACGACCTCGCCGCGCGCGCCCCGTCCGGAGCAGCCCCGGTGATCGGGCGTTCACCCGATCGCAACCTTCGTGTCCCCCGCTCGTGCTTGTGTATCCGGACATACCGCCCATACGTTGTCAGACGGCTGTGTGACGACTGTGATGCGGCCTGCTGACGAGGGCGCCAGAAGCGCCCCGGGGGATCGGAGAACATCGGTGAGCGCTGTACGCACACGCACCAGGTGGGCGGCGAGCCTCGCCGCCGTGGGGGCGATGGTCGGGGTACCCCTGACCGCGGTCCCCGCGGCTGCGGCGGAGGACACCCACACCATCGCGGAGGTCCAGGGCCCGGGCGACGCGTCGCCGCTCGCGGGCCAGACGGTCACGACGTCCGGCGTCGTGACCGCGGTCTACGCGACCGGCGGCTACCGCGGCTACGTCATCCAGACGCCGGGCACGGGCGGGGACACCGACGTCTCGGCCCGCACCGCCTCGGACGCGGTCTTCGTGTTCTCGGGCGCCACGGCGGGCTCGGTCGCGATCGGCGACCACGTCCAGGTGACCGGCGCCGTGTCGGAGTACCAGGGCCTGACGGAGATCACGGTCGGCAGCGCCGCCGGCCTCGTCCAGCTCGGCGACGCGCCGGCCCCGGTCGAGCCGGTGACGGCCGCCTGGCCGGCCGACGACGCCGCCCGCGAGACCCTCGAGTCGATGCTCTACCTGCCGTCGGGCGACCTGACGGTGACCAACACCTACTCGACCAACCAGTACGGCGAGGTCGGCCTGGCGTCGGGGACGACGCCGCTGATCCAGCCGACCGAGGTCGCCCGCCCTGGCACCCCGGAGTACGACGCGGCCGTCGCGGACAACGCCGCCCGCGGGGTCGTGCTCGACGACGGTGCCAGCACCAACTTCCTGTCGGCCGCGAACTCCGGCCTGACCCCGCCGTACGTGTCGCTGGAGAACCCGGTGCGCGTCGGCGCGGCGGCCACGTTCACCGACCCGGTGGTCGTCGACTACCGGAACAGCGCGTGGAAGCTCAGCCCGACCCTGCCGCTCGACGCGGCGAACCCGGGCGGCTACCCGGCGACGTTCGAGAACGACCGCACCGCGGCGCCCGAGGGCGTCGGCGAGGCCGACGTGACCGTCGCGTCGTTCAACGTGCTCAACTACTTCACCACCCTCGGCGCGGACACCGCGTCCTGCGTGCCCTACACCGACCGCGCGGGCACCCCGGTGACCGTCCGCGAGGGCTGCGCGCAGCGCGGGGCGTGGAACCCGGCCGACCTGCAGCGCCAGCAGGACAAGATCGTCGCCGCGATCAACGCGCTCGACGCGGACGTCGTCGGCCTCATGGAGATCGAGAACTCCGCGGCCGTCGACGGCGTCGCGGACGAGGCGCTGTCGACGCTGACCGCCGCGCTCAACGCGGCGGCCGGCGAGGGCACCTGGGCGTTCGTCCCGTCCTCGAAGGAGCTGCCGGACGCGTCCGGGCAGGACTCGATCACCAACGCGCTGATCTACCGGCCGGCCGCCGTCGAGACCGTGGGCGACGCCCGCGCGCTCGGCACGCAGTCCGGCGACGACCAGGCGTTCGGCAACGCGCGCGAGCCGATCGGCCAGGCCTTCGTGCCGACGGAGGGCGGCGAGCAGCTGTTCGTGGTCGTGAACCACCTCAAGTCGAAGGGCTCCGCCGGCCCGTGGCCGGGCGACGCCGACACCGGCGACGGCCAGGGTGCGTCCAACGAGTCCCGGGTCCGCCAGGCCGAGGCGCTGCGCGACTGGGTGCCGACGGTGCAGGGCGACGCCGAGGCGGTCGCGCTGCTCGGCGACTTCAACTCCTACACCCAGGAGGACCCGCTGCAGGTGCTGTACGCCGCGGGCTACACCGACGCGACGACGGCGCTCGACGCGGGGGAGTATTCCTACTCGTACCAGGGGCTCTCGGGTTCGCTGGACCACGTCCTGCTGAACGACGCGGCCCTGGGCCGGGCGACCGGCGCCGACGTCTGGAACATCAACGCGGGCGAGTCGGTGGCGCTGGAGTACAGCCGCTACAACGCGCACGGCAGCCTGTTCTACGCGCCCGACGCGTACCGGTCCTCGGACCACGACCCGGTGCTGGTCGGCCTGACCGCCGGCGACACCGGCTCCACCCCGGACGGTCCCGTCGACCTCACGCTGCTCAACATCAACGACTTCCACGGCCGGATCGACGCCAACACCGTCGCCTTCGCCGGGACCGTCGAGCAGCAGCGCGCGGCGGCCGAGGCCGACGGCGGCGCGGCGATCTTCCTGTCCGCCGGTGACAACATCGGCGCGTCCCTGTTCGCCTCCGCGGTGGCCGAGGACCAGCCGACGATCGACGTGCTCAACGCGCTCGACCTGGCCGCCTCGGCGGTGGGCAACCACGAGTTCGACCGCGGCTACGCCGACCTGGTGGACCGCGTGATCGCCGACGGCTCCAACGCGGCGTGGCCGTACCTCGGCGCGAACGTGTACGACAAGGGCACCGAGAACCCGGCGCTCGACGAGTACACGGTCATCGACGTGGACGGCGTCCGGGTCGGCGTCATCGGCGTCGTCACCCAGGAGACGCCGACCCTCGTCACGCCGGGCGGGATCGCCGACCTGGACTTCGGCGACCCGGTCGAGGCGGTCAACCGCGTCGCCGCGCAGCTGTCCGACGGCGACGACACCAACGGCGAGGCCGACGTGATCGTGGCCGAGTACCACGAGGGCGCCGGCGCGGGGACGCCGGACGGCGCGACGCTGGAGGAGGAGATCGCCGCGGGCGGCGCCTTCTCCGACATCGCCACGCTGACCTCCGGCGACGTGGACGTGATCTTCACCGGCCACACCCACAAGCAGTACGCCTGGTACGGGCCTGCTGAGCCCGAGGCGTCCGGCGAGTGGACCCGCCCGATCGTCCAGACCGGCTCGTACGGCGAGAACATCGGCAAGGTCACGCTGACGTACGACCCGGCCTCCGACGCGGTCTCCGCGCTCACCGGCGAGAACGTCAAGCGCGTCGCCCCGGCGGCGGGCCAGACCCAGGCCCAGCTCGACGCGGCCCTGGTGGCGCAGTACCCGCGCGTCGCCGAGGTCAAGACGATCGTCGACGCCGCACTCGCCGAGGCGGCCGTGGTCGGCAACCAGCCCAAGGGTTCGGTGACCGCGGACATCACGACCGCCTACGCGGGCGGCTCGTACGCGAACGGGGTCTACACCGGGGGCACCCGCGACGACCGGTCCAAGGAGTCGACGCTGGGCAACCTCGTCGCCGACTCGCTGCTGGAGACGCTGTCCTCGGCGGACCGCGGCGGCGCGCAGATCGGCGTCGTGAACCCCGGCGGCCTGCGGGCGGAGCTGCTCTACGCGCCCGACGGCACGATCACCTACGCCGAGGCCAACGCGGTCCTGCCGTTCGTGAACAACCTCTGGACCACGACGCTGACGGGCGAGCAGGTCGTCACGATGCTCGAGCAGCAGTGGCAGACCAACGCGGACGGCACGATCCCGAGCCGCCCGTACCTGCAGCTCGGCCTGTCGGACAACGTCACGTACACCTACGACGAGTCGCAGCCGCTCGGGAGCCGGATCACCTCGGTGACGGTCGACGGCGAGGCGATCGACCCGGCGGCGGAGTACCGCATCGGGACGTTCTCCTTCCTGGCCCAGGGCGGCGACAACTTCCGGGTGTTCGCCGAGGGCTCCGGCACCACCGACTCGGGCCTGATCGACCGGGACGCGTGGATCGCCTACCTCGAGGCGCACCCGGGCCTGTCGCCCGAGTTCGACGAGCGGGCGGTCGGCGTGCCGGCGCTGCCCGACGAGGTCACCGCGGGCACCGAGCTGGCCTTCCCGGTCACCGGGCTGAACCTGACCAGCCTGGGCTCGCCGCTCAACACGGCGCTCGACGTGCAGCTCGACGGCGCGTCGATCGGCTCGGCGACGGTGACCGACGGCGCGGCGCAGGTCGCGGTGACGGTCCCGGCGGGGACGACGGCCGGCGAGCACGTGCTCACCCTGGTCGCCGCCCCGAGCGGCACCGTCGTGACGCTGCCGATCACGGTGGCGGCCGCGCAGGAGCCGGAGCCGGAGCTCAAGGAGTCCTCGGTCACCCTGTCGGCCAGCCGCAGCACCCAGTCCTACGGGACCTGGTTGCCGACGCTGCTGGTCTCGCAGGTCCGGGTCGAGGGCACCTGGTTCCCGTCCGGGACGGTCGAGTTCCGGGAGGGCGACCGGGTGATCGGGCGCTCGCCGGTGGTGCTCGGCCTGGCGCTCGGCTCCGTGCCGCGCACCGCCTCGGTGGGCGCGCACGAGTACACCGCGGTGTTCGTGCCCTCGCGGCCCGACGTGGTCGCCGGCAGCACCAGCGCGCCGGTGAAGGTCACCGTCAAGAAGTGACCTGAGCCCCGCACGAGGACGGGCCCCCGCCCGCCGGAGCGATCCGGTGGGCGGGGGCCCGTCGTCGTCCCCGCGTCGCCTCCGTGTCGTCGTCCGGTGGGATGCTGCCGGACGTGTACACCGAGCGACCGTCGACCCGCGTCCCGGGTGCCGTGCTGTGGTCGGTGACCGCGCGCGAGCCCGGCCGTGGCGCACCCGTGGCGGCGTCGGCGCGGCCCGCCGCGCGGTCCGGGACCGGGGACCTCGCCCCGGAGGCGGGCCAGGACGTGCTCCCCGACGGCTGCATGGACCTCGTCTGGTCCGGCGGGCGGCTGCTGGTCGCCGGTCCGGACACCCGGGCGCACGCGTCCGACCCGCTGCCCGCGGGTGCGGCGGCGCTCGGGATCCGGCTGCCGCCCGGCGCGGCACCCGTCCTGCTCGGGGTCCCGGCGGACGCCCTGCGCGACGCGCGCCCGGAGCTCGCGGACGTGTGGGGCACCCGGGCGGCACGACCGTGGGCGGACGGGGTGGCGGAGGGCGGGTCCGCGGCCCTCGAGCACCGGGTGGCCGCGCTGCTGGCGGAGCGGGGTGGCCGGCCGCGGGAGACCACGGTGGTCGCCGGGCTGGCCGCCCGCGCCACGCCCGCCGCCGACATCGCCGACCGGCTCGGCGTCACCCCGCGCACCCTGCACCGCCGCTCGCTCGCGGCGTTCGGCTACGGGCCGCGGACGCTCGGACGCGTGCTGCGGCTGCAGCGGGTGCTGCCGCTGCTCGACGCGGGACTCGCGCTCGCGGACGTCGCGCAGCGGGCGGGCTACGCGGACCAGCCGCACCTGTCCCGCGAGGTGCGCGCGCTGACGGGCCGGTCGCCGGCGGCGCTCGCGGCCGGGCGCGCCGGGGCCGCGGCGTCCGCCTGACCTACGGCTTCCTGCCCCGCCCTCGCCGATCGGCGTGGGCCGCACCGGAGACCGTAGGCCGCGCGCCCGGGCCGGGCCGGGCGCCCGGCTGGCCCGGCGCGCCCGGGTCAGGCCGCGTCGGCGAACAGGTCGACCGCCGTGCCGTCCGGGTCGTGCAGCACCGCGTACCGCTGGCCCCAGACCGCGTCCCACGGCGCGAGGTGCCCGGTGAACCCGGCGTCGACCATGCGCGCGTACGTGGCGTCCACCTCGGCGGCGTCCGCGCACCGGAAGGCCAGCGCGGCGCGGTGACCACCCGACGGCGGCGCCCAGCCCGGGTCGAACGACCGGACCACGTCCACGGTGTCCCAAGCCAGCCGCAGGCCGCCGGGCAGCGTGACCTCCACGTGCGGCTCGGCGTCGGCCGACGCCGGCAGGTCGAGCCCGAGGGCGCGGTAGAAGGCGAGGGTGCGCGGCAGGTCGCTCGCGACCAGCCCGATCATGTCCAGCTGCGGTGTCATGCGACGACCGTAGGCGTCGCGGCGGGCGCGGGTCGTGGACGTTTCGGACACCCGGTCCGGCCCGCGACCCGCCCCCCGAGGCTCAGCAGCCGTCCGGCCCGCACGCCTCCGCGCCGGCCGCGCCCGCGATCGTCGGGATCGCCAGCGGCGGGTTCGCGTCGGCCCACGCCTGGGACAGCAGCTGCGCGAACACCTCGACCGGCTGCGCGCCGGACAGCCCGAGCCGGCGGTCGGCGACGAAGAACGGCACGCCCTGGATGCCCAGCGCGGCGGCCTCGGCCTCGTCGGCGCGCACGGCGCCCGCCCCGGCGTCCGTCGCCAGCGCGGTGCGCACGGCGTCGCCGTCCAGCCCGGACTCGACCGCGATCTCCACCAGCACGTCGAGGTCGTCCACGACCCGCCCGTGCTCGAAGTGCGCGCTCATCAGCCGCTCGACGACCTCGGCCGCGGCCGCGTCGCCGCCCAGCGAGGCGGCGACGTGCACCAGCCGGTGCGCGTCGAAGGTGTTGGCGGGCACCACGGTGTCGAAGTCGTACGCCAGGCCGACCGACGCGGCGACGGCGGTCACCTGGTCGAACATCTGCCGCACCTGGTCGACCGGCATGCCCTTGCGCTCGGACAGCATCTGGGCCTCGGTCAGCCCGGGGTGCGCCGTCGACGGCTCGGCGTCCGGCTGCAGCTCGAACGACCGCCACGTCACGCGGACGTGGTCGCGGTGCTCGAAGCCGGCGAGCGCGGCGGCGAACCGGCGCTTGCCGATGTAGCACCAGGGGCAGGCGATGTCGGACCAGATCTCGACGTGCAGGTCTCTCATGCGGTCAGGAGCACCTTTCCGGTGGTGGCCCGGCCCTCGAGCGCGCGGTGCGCCTCGGCGGCCTCGGCCAGGGGGTAGGTCGCGCCGACCCGGACGTCGAGGGTGCCGGCGGCGACGGCCGCGAACAGCTCGTCGGCCCGCCGGGTGAGCTCGTCCCGGGTGGCGGTGTAGTGGCCCAGGGTGGGCCGGGTGAGGAACAGGGACCCGGCGGCGTTGAGCCGCTGCGGGTCGAACGGCGGCACCGGGCCGGAGGACGCGCCGAACAGCGCGAGCCCGCCCCGCGGCCTGAGGGACGCGAGCGAGGCGTCGAACGTCGATGCGCCGACGCCGTCGAAGACCGTGTGCACGCCGCGGCCGCCGGTCAGGTCGCGCACCAGCGCGGGCAGCTCGGTCGTCAGGTCGTCGAGCTCGGAGTACCGGATGACCTCGGACGCGCCGGCGGCGCGGGACAGCGCCTCCTTCTCCGCGGTGCCGACCGTGGTGATGACCCGCGCACCGCGCGCGGCGGCGAGCTGGGTCAGCAGCAGCCCGACGCCGCCCGCCCCGGCGTGCACCAGCACGTCCTGGCCCTCGAGGACGGGGAAGGTCGACGTGACGAGGTAGTGCGCGGTGAGGCCCTGCAGGGGGAGGGCCGCGGCCACCTCGTCCGTGACGCCGTCCGGCACCCGCAGCGCGACGGCCTCCGGCACGACGACGAGCTCCGCGTAGGACGACGGCGCCGACGCCCACGCCACCAGGTCGCCGACGGCGAAGTCCCGCACCTCGCGACCCACGGCCTCGACGACGCCCGCGCCCTCGGACCCGGGCACGTGCGGGAACGGCATCGCGTAGACGCCGCTGCGCCGGTACGTGTCGATGAAGTTCACGCCCGCGGCGCTGAGCCGCACCAGGAGGTCGCGCGGCCCCGGCAGCGGGTCGGGGATCTCGTCGGGCTCGAGGACGTCGGGTCCACCCGGCTCGGTGGCGAGGATCGCGTGCATACGAGCAGCAACGACGCGTCCCGCCCCGGCATTCCGGCCGTGTCAGGGTCCGGGCCGGCGCGATGGCCGCGCGCCCGCGGCCCGGTCCCCGCCCGATTCTCGCGTGACCACCCGTTCCATCGGGTGGCGGCGCGAGAATCGGGTGGGGACGAGGGGCTGGTCCACCCGCACCGGCCCCCCGCGCCACGCCGCGGACGCCCCGATGAATCACTGTGCACTCGGGTGTATGGTCATGCACATGTCCTTCTCCGTCGCCGTCGCGGGCGCCTCCGGGTACGCCGGCGGCGAGACCCTGCGGCTCCTGCTCGGCCATCCCGAGGCCGAGATCGGCGCGCTCACCGCCCACTCCAACGCCGGCACCCGGCTCGGCGCGCACCAGCCGCACCTCCGCGCCCTCGCGGACCGCGTGCTGACCCCGACCTCGGTCGACGAGCTCGCCGGCCACGACGTCGTGGTGCTGGCCCTGCCGCACGGCGCCTCCGGCGAGATCGCCGCGGCGCTCGCGGACCGGGGCGACGGCGCGCTGGTCGTGGACCTCGGCGCGGACCACCGGCTGACCGACCCCGACGCCTGGCGCCGGTTCTACGGGACCGAGCACGCGGGCACCTGGCCCTACGGCATGCCGGAGCTGCTGCACGCGGGGGAGACCGCGGCCACGGCCCAGCGCGCGGCGCTCGCGGAGGCCCGGCGGATCGCCGTCCCCGGCTGCAACGTCACCGCCGTGACCCTGGCCCTCCAGCCGGGCGTCGCCGCGGGCGTCGTCGACCCGGCCGACGTGGTCGCGGTCCTGGCCGTCGGGTACTCCGGGGCCGGGAAGTCGCTCAAGACCCACCTGCTGGCGTCCGAGGCGCTCGGCTCCGCGCAGCCGTACGCGGTCGGCGGCACGCACCGGCACATCCCGGAGATCCAGCAGAACCTCGGCGTCGCCGGGGCCGCGGCGGTCGGGCTCTCGTTCACGCCGGTGCTGGTGCCGATGTCCCGCGGCATCCTCGCCACGGTCACCGCCCCGCTCGCGCCCGGCGTGGACGCCGCCGCCGTGCGCGCCGCCTGGGAGACCGCCTACGCCGCCGAGCCGTTCGTCGAGCTGCTGCCCGCGGGGGAGTGGCCGACCACCGGCGTCACCACCGGCGCGAACACCGCGCTCGTCCAGGTGACGGTCGACGAGGCGGCGGGCAAGGTCGTCGCGCTGTGCGCGCTGGACAACCTGGTCAAGGGCACCGCGGGCGCCGCGGTGCAGTCGCTGAACCTCGCGCTCGGCCTGCCCGAGCGCACCGGCCTCACCACCGAGGGAGTCGCCCCGTGACCGCCGCCATCGAGACCGCGGGCGTGACCGCGCCGGCCGGCTTCCGCGCCGCCGGGGTCACCGCCGGCCTCAAGCCCTCCGGGAAGCCGGACGTCGCCCTGGTCGTCAACGACGGCCCGCTGCAGGTCGCCGCGGGCGTGTTCACCTCCAACCGCGTCGTCGCCGCGCCGGTCGTCTGGTCCCGGCAGGCGGTGGCCGACGGCGTCGCCACCGCGGTCGTGCTGAACTCCGGCGGCGCCAACGCGTGCACCGGCCCCGAGGGCTTCCTCGACACGCACCGCACCGCCGAGCACGTCGCGGAGGTGCTCGGCACGTCCGCCGGGGACGTCCTGGTCTGCTCGACGGGCCTGATCGGCGAGCGGCTGCCGATGGACCTGCTGCTCCCCGGCACCGACACCGCCGCCGCGGCCCTCAGCGCCGAAGGCGGCCCCGACGCCGCCACCGCCATCATGACCACCGACACCGTGAGCAAGACCGCCGCGGTCGCCGGCGACGGCTGGACGGTCGGCGGCATGGCCAAGGGCGCGGGCATGCTCGCGCCGGGCCTCGCGACGATGCTGGTCGTGCTCACCACCGACGCGGTCGTCACCGCCGAGCAGGCCGACGCCGCGCTGCGCGCCGCCACCCGGACCACGTTCGACCGGGTCGACTCCGACGGGTGCATGTCGACCAACGACACCGTGCTGCTGCTCGCGTCCGGCGCGAGCGGCGTGACGCCCGACCCCGAGGCGTTCGTCGCCGCCGTGGCCGCGGCGTCCGCCGACCTGGCGCGCCAGCTGGTGGCCGACGCCGAGGGCGCCTCGCACGACATCGCGGTCACCGTGACCGGCGCGACCTCCGAGGAGGCGGCCGTCGCCGTCGCCCGCGCGGTCACCCGGTCGAACCTGTTCAAGGCCGCCGTGTTCGGCAACGACCCGAACTGGGGCCGCGTGCTCGCGGCGGTCGGCACGGTGCCGGAGGACGTCGCCGCCTACGACGCCGCGCTGCTCGACGTGTCGATCAACGGCGTGCAGGTGTGCCGCGCCGGCGGGGTCGGCGAGCCGCGCGACCTGGTCGACCTGGCCGCCGCCCGCGAGGTCCGCGTCGACGTCGACCTGCACGCCGGCGACGCCACCGCGACCATCTGGACCAACGACCTCACGCACGACTACGTCCACGAGAACAGCGCGTACTCCACATGAGCCTCGACGCCCCGCCCCCGCACGACGACGCGTTCGACACGCGGACCGACCTGCGCCCCGACCAGAAGGCCGAGGTGCTGATCCAGGCGCTGCCCTGGCTGCAGCGGTTCGCCGGCGCGCTCGTCGTCGTCAAGTACGGCGGCAACGCGATGGTCGACGAGGACCTCAAGCGCGCGTTCGCCGAGGACATGGTGTTCCTGCGCCAGGTCGGGCTGCGTCCCGTCGTGGTGCACGGCGGCGGCCCGCAGATCAACGCGATGCTCGACCGGCTCGGCATCGAGTCCGAGTTCCGCGGCGGCCTGCGCGTCACCACGCCCGAGGCGATGGACGTCGTCCGCATGGTGCTCACCGGGCAGGTGTCCCGCGAGCTGGTCGGCCTCCTGAACGCGCACGGCCCGTACGCGGTCGGCCTGTCCGGCGAGGACGGCGGCCTGCTGCAGGCCCGCCGGCGCACCGCCACGGTCGACGGGCAGCAGGTCGACGTGGGCCAGGTCGGCGACGTCGTGGAGGTGAACCCGGGCGCCGTGCACGACCTGCTCGACGCCGGGCGGATCCCCGTCGTCTCGACGGTCGCGCCCGACATCGACGACCCGACGCAGGTGCTCAACGTCAACGCGGACACCGCGGCGGCGGCGCTGGCGGTGGCGCTCGGCGCGCGCAAGCTCATCGTGCTCACCGACGTCGAGGGCCTGTACACGTCCTGGCCCGACCGGTCCTCGCTCGCGCGGCGGATCCGGGCGGGCGCGCTCGCCGACCTGCTGCCGTCGCTCGACTCCGGCATGCGCCCGAAGATGGAGGCCTGCTGGCGGGCGGTCACGGGCGGCGTCGGGCGCGCGCACGTCATCGACGGCCGCCAGGCGCACTCGATCCTGGTCGAGGTCTTCACGTCCGACGGCATCGGCACGATGGTCCTGCCCGACGACGAGCCCAGCCCCTCGCCCTTCACGTCCCCGATCCCGCGGGTCGCACCCGCCGCCCCCCACGTCCCCGAGGTGAGCTGAGTGACCGAGCAGCACCTGCAGCCGCAGGACCCCGCCGCGCTGGCCGGGGCCGACTCCGTGGCCCACTGGACCGAGCGCTACGGCCACGCGCTCATGGACACCTTCGGCGCGCCGCAGCGCGTGCTCGTCCGCGGCGAGGGCCCGTACGTGTGGGACGCCGACGGCTTCCGCTACCTGGACCTGCTCGGCGGCATCGCGGTGAACTCGCTCGGCCACGCGCACCCGACGCTGACCGCGGCGATCTCCGCGCAGCTCGGCACGCTGGGCCACATCTCGAACTTCTTCGCGAGCCCGACCCAGATCGCGCTGGCCGAGCGGCTGCTCGCCGTCGCCGACGCGCCCGAGGGCTCCCGGGTGTTCCTCACGAACTCCGGCACCGAGGCCAACGAGGCCGCGTTCAAGATGGCGCGCCGGAACAGCGAGGGCCCCGGCGGCGTGCGCCGGACCCGCGTGCTCGCGCTCGAGGGCGCGTTCCACGGCCGGTCGATGGGCGCGCTGGCGCTCACCTCCAAGGCCGCCTACCGCGAGCCGTTCGAGCCGCTGCCCGGCGGGGTCGAGTTCCTGCCGTTCGGCGACACCGCGGCGCTGGAGGCCGCGTTCGCCGACGGTGGCGGTGACACGGTCGCCGCGGTGTTCCTCGAGCCGATCCAGGGCGAGGCCGGCGTGCTGCCGCTGCCGGCCGGGTACCTGGCCCGCGCCCGTGAGCTCACCGAGGCGCACGGCGCGCTGCTGATCCTGGACGAGGTGCAGACCGGCATGGGCCGCACCGGCACCTGGCTCGCGCACCAGCACCCGCACCTCGGCGGCGGCACCCGTCCGGACGTCGTCACGCTGGCCAAGGGCCTCGGCGGCGGCTTCCCGGTCGGCGCGGTCGTCGCGTACGGCGAGCGGGCGGCGACGCTGCTCGGCCGCGGCCAGCACGGCACGACGTTCGGCGGCAACCCGGTCGCCTCGGCGGCGGCGCTGGCGACCATCGGCGTGATCGAGCGCGACGGGCTGCTGGCGCACGTGGCGGACCTGGGCGCCTGGTGGCGGTCGGAGATCGCTGCTCTCGGCCACCCGCTGGTCGCGGAGGTGCGGGGCGAGGGCCTGCTCATCGCGGTGCAGCTCACCGCGCCGGTGGCGGCCGAGGTCGCCTCCCGCGCGCTGGGCGAGGGGTTCATCGTCAACCCGTGCACGCCGCAGACCATCCGGCTCGCGCCGCCGTACGTGCTCACCCGCGAGCAGGCGGCGACGTTCACCGCGTTCCTCACGGCGCTCCCGCACGACCTGGGGGGCGCGGCGTGAGGCACTTCCTGCGCGACGACGACCTGTCGCCCGCCGAGCAGGCCGAGGTCCTGGAGCTCGGGCTGGCGCTCCGGGCGGACCGGTTCGACCGCCGCCCGCTCGACGGCCCGCGCGCCGTCGCGATCATCTTCGACAAGCCGACGCTGCGCACCCAGGTGTCGTTCACCACGGGCGTCGCCGAGCTCGGCGGCTACCCGCTGCTGGTCGACGGCAACCTCGCGCGGATCGGCGTCCGGGAGTCGATCGCCGACACCGCCCGGGTGCTCGGCCCGCAGGTCGCGGCGGTCGTCTGGCGCACCCACGCGCAGACCCGGATCGAGGAGATGGCCGCGTACGCGGGCGTCCCGGTCGTGAACGCGCTGACCGACGACTTCCACCCGTGCCAGATCCTCGCGGACCTGCTGACGATCGCCCAGCACCGGGGCGGCGTCGCGGCGCTGCGCGGGCGCACGCTCGCCTACGCCGGCGACGGGTCGAACAACATGGCGCAGTCGTACCTGCTGGGCGGCGCGACCGCGGGGATGCACGTGCGGATCGCGACCCCGGCCGCGTACCTGCCGGCGGCCGAGGTGGTGTCGGCGGCGGCCGCGATCGCCGCGGGGACGGGCGGCTCCGTCGAGGTGACCGACGACCTCGCCGCGGCCGTCACCGGCGCGGACGCCGTCGCCACGGACACGTGGGTGTCGATGGGCCAGGAGGCCGAGGCCGCCGAGCGCGAGCGGCCGTTCGTGCCGTACCGGCTCGACGCCGCGGCGCTCGCCCTCGCGGCCCC
Source organism: Cellulomonas sp. GbtcB1 (assembly GCF_019091725.1). Lineage (NCBI taxonomy): Bacteria > Bacillati > Actinomycetota > Actinomycetes > Micrococcales > Cellulomonadaceae > Cellulomonas > Cellulomonas sp. GbtcB1. The sequence continues at coordinate 28,779 of NZ_JAGXJG010000048.1, forward strand.
GGACGCGCTCGTCCTGCACTGCCTCCCCGCGTACCGGGGCAAGGAGATCACCGCCGAGGTGCTCGACGGCCCGCAGTCGGTGGTCTGGGACGAGGCGGAGAACCGGCTGCACGCGCAGAAGGCGCTGCTGGCCTGGCTGCTGGAGCGTGCCGCGTGACGGCGTCCGCCCGGGCCGACGAGCCCGCGGCCACCACCGGCCGGGTGCCGTCGACCAAGGCCGCGCGGCACGCGCTGATCCGCGACGTGCTGTCCCGGCAGTCGGTGCACTCGCAGTCCGAGCTCGCCGACCTGCTGGCGCACCAGGGCGTCACCGTCACCCAGGCCACGCTGTCCCGGGATCTCGTCGAGCTGCGCGCGGTGAAGATTCGCACGCCCACGGGGTCGCTCGCGTACGCCGTCCCGGGGGAGGGCGGCGACCGGTCGCCGGCCCCCGTGGTCGACGCCGAGGCCCTGGCCGCCCGGCTCGCCCGGCTGTGCTCCGAGCTGCTCGTCACCGCCGAGGCGTCCGGCAGCCTCGTCGTCCTGCGGACCCCGCCCGGGGCCGCCCAGTTCCTCGCCTCCGCGATCGACCACTCGGTGCTCCCGGGCGTGCTCGGCACCATCGCGGGGGACGACACCGTCCTCGTCATCGCCCGCGAGGGCGCCGACGGTCCCGAGGGCACCGCGCTGGCCGCGCGGTTCCTCGAGCTGGCGACGACCGGCTGACGCGCCGGTCCGCCCCCTCCCGCTCCGCACCACTCACGACACCGAAAGAGAAGAACATGACTGAGCGCGTCGTCCTCGCCTACTCGGGCGGCCTGGACACCTCCGTGGGCATCGGCTGGATCGCCGAGGCGACCGGCGCCGAGGTGATCGCCGTGGCGGTCGACGTCGGCCAGGGCGGCGAGGACCTCGAGGTCATCCGCCAGCGCGCCCTCGACTGCGGTGCCGTCGAGGCGTACGTCGCCGACGCCCGCGACGAGTTCGCCGCCGAGTACTGCATGCCCGCGCTGCGCGCGAACGGCATGTACCTCGACCGGTACCCGCTCGTCTCCGCGCTGTCCCGCCCGGTCATCGTCAAGCACCTGGTGCGCGCGGCCCGCCAGTTCGGCGCCACCACCGTCGCGCACGGCTGCACCGGCAAGGGCAACGACCAGGTCCGGTTCGAGGTCGGCATCACCTCGCTGGCCCCCGACCTCAAGTGCCTCGCGCCGGTGCGCGACCTGGCGCTGACCCGCGACAAGGCGATCGAGTTCGCCGAGCGGAAGAAGCTGCCGATCGCGACCACCAAGCACAACCCGTTCTCGATCGACCAGAACGTGTGGGGCCGCGCCGTCGAGACCGGCTTCCTCGAGGACATCTGGAACGAGCCGACGAAGGACGTCTACACCTACACGGACGACCCGACGTTCCCGCCGGTCGCCGACGAGGTCGTCATCACGTTCGCCCAGGGCGTGCCGGTGGCGCTCGACGGTGTGCCGGTCACCCCGCTGCAGGCCATCCAGGAGATGAACCGCCGCGCGGGCGCCCAGGGCGTCGGCCGGATCGACATCGTCGAGGACCGCCTCGTGGGCATCAAGTCGCGCGAGGTCTACGAGGCGCCCGGCGCCATCGCGCTGATCGCCGCGCACCAGGAGCTCGAGAACGTCACCGTCGAGCGCGAGCAGGCCCGGTTCAAGCGGCAGGTCGAGCAGCGCTGGACCGAGCTGGTCTACGACGGCCAGTGGTTCTCCCCGCTGAAGAAGTCGCTCGACACCTTCATCGACGACACCCAGCGCTACGTCTCCGGCGAGGTGCGCATGGTGCTGCACGGCGGCCGCGCGACGGTCACCGGCCGCCGCTCCGAGACCTCGCTGTACGACTTCAACCTGGCGACCTACGACTCGGGCGACACGTTCGACCAGTCGGCGGCGCGCGGGTTCATCGAGATCTACGGCCTGTCGTCCAAGCTCGCCGCCGCGCGCGACGTGAAGTTCGGCAACGCGGAGGACCTCGGCACGCAGGGCGGGATCGACGGTGCCTGAGCAGGCCGGCGCGCTCTGGGGCGGCCGGTTCGCCGGCGGCCCCGCCGACGCCCTGGCCGCCCTGTCGAAGAGCACGCACTTCGACTGGCGGCTGGCGCCGCAGGACATCGCGGGGTCGCAGGCCCACGCGCGGGTGCTGCACGCCGCGGGGCTGCTGGACGACGCGGGGCTCGCGGGCATGCTCGACGCCCTGGAGCGGCTGCGCGCCGACGTCGCGTCGGGGGCGTTCGTCGCCGCCGAGTCCGACGAGGACGTGCACGGCGCCCTGGAGCGCGGGCTGATCGAGCGCGCCGGGGCCGATCTCGGCGGGCGGCTGCGCGCCGGGCGGTCGCGGAACGACCAGATCGCGACGCTGGTGCGGATGTACCTGCGGGACGCGGCGCGCGACATCGTCGGGCTGACCCTCGACGTCGTCGACGCGCTGGTCGCCCAGGCCGAGGCCGCGGGCGACGCGATCATGCCGGGGCGCACGCACCTGCAGCACGCGCAGCCCGTCCTGCTCGCGCACCACCTGCTGGCGCACGCGTGGCCGCTGCTGCGCGACGTCGAGCGGTACGCCGACTGGGACCGCCGCGCCGCCGTGTCCCCGTACGGCTCGGGCGCGCTGGCCGGGTCCTCGCTGGGCCTGGACCCGGCGGCCGTGGCGGCGGACCTCGGCTTCGACGGGCCGGTGGAGAACTCGATCGACGGCACCGCCTCCCGCGACGTCGTCGCCGAGTTCGCCTGGGTGTCCGCGATGCTCGGCGTCGACCTGTCCCGGCTGGCCGAGGAGATCATCCTGTGGTCGACCGTCGAGTTCGGCTTCGTCCGGCTGGACGACGCCTACTCGACCGGGTCGAGCATCATGCCGCAGAAGAAGAACCCCGACGTCGCCGAGCTCGCGCGCGGCAAGGCCGGGCGGCTGGTCGGCGACCTCACGGGGCTGCTGACCACGCTCAAGGGCCTGCCGCTCGCGTACAACCGCGACCTGCAGGAGGACAAGGAGCCGGTGTTCGACCAGGTCGACACCCTCACCGTCCTGCTGCCGGCCTTCGCGGGCATGGTCGCGACGCTGCGGTTCGACACGGCGCGGATGGCGTCGCTCGCGCCGCAGGGCTTCTCGCTCGCGACCGACATCGCCGAGTGGCTCGTCCGCGAGGGGGTGCCGTTCCGGGTGGCGCACGAGGTCGCGGGCGCGTGCGTCCGGGCCTGCGAGCAGCACGAGCCGGCGGTGGAGCTGTGGGAGCTGACGGACGACGAGCTCGCCGCGATCCACCCGGCGCTCACCCCCGAGGTGCGGTCGGTGCTGAGCGTCGAGGGGTCGGTCGCGTCGCGCTCGGCGCACGGCGGGACGGCGCCGGTGCGGGTGGCGGAGCAGCTGGACCGGGCCCGCGCGCGAGCCGCCGAGCTGCGGGCGTCGGTGGCGTGAGGCGGCGCGGCGGTCGCTCCCGGCGGCGCGGCGGCGCCGCGGGGTCTGGCACGATCGCCGCGTGGACCTGACGCGCGAGCAGCAGGGGCACGAGGACGCCGCGGGCGTGCTCGTGCCCCTGCTGCTGTCGCGGCCACCGCGGCTGGGCCCCGTGCGGGCGGTCGCCGTCGACGGGCCCGCCGGCTCCGGGAAGACCACGCTGGCCGGGGGGATCGCGCGCCGGTGCACCGAGGCCGGGGTGCGCGCGCACGTGGTGCACATGGACGACGTGTACGCCGGCTGGTCCGGGCTCGAGGGCGACCTCTGGCCGCGGCTCGCCGCCCAGGTGCTCGAGCCGCTGCGCCGCGGGCTGCCCGGGCGGTTCCAGCGGTACGACTGGCACGCCGGGCGCTTCGACGGCTGGGTCGACGTGCCGGTGCCCGACGTGCTCGTGCTGGAGGGCTGCGGCTCGGGCCGGCTCGCGGGCGCGGCCGACCTGTCCCTGCTGGTGTGGGTCGAGGCCGACGACGCGACCCGGCTGGCGCGCGGGCTGGAGCGCGACGGGGCGGACGCGCTGCCGCACTGGCGGACGTGGATGCGGGACGAGGCGGCGCACTACGCCCGCGAGGGCACGCGTGGACGCGCCGACGTGCGGGTCGACGCATGGGGCAGGATGGCCCGGTGAGCCAGGCGGTCGAGGGGAGCGGGGCGGGCGACGCGCGCGCCGTCCCGCCCGCGGCGACGGCCGGCGACCCCGGCGCGCCCGTGCCCGCCGCGTCGCTGCCGGGTCCCGGGCCCGAGCTGCCGGGCGGCGTCCCCGGCGTCGTGCCCGCGCGGACCTGGTTCGGGCGCCCGGTGCTCGCCGTCGCGCCGGACCTGCTCGGCGCCCACGTCACCGTCCGGTCCGACGAGGGCGACGTGACGCTGCGGATCACCGAGGTCGAGGCGTACGCGGGGGAGGCCGACCCCGGTTCGCACGCCTTCCGCGGCCGCACCGCGCGCAACGCCGTGATGTTCGGCGAGCCCGGCCGGCTGTACGTCTACCGGCACCTCGGCCTGCACCACTGCGTCAACGTCGTGACCGGCCCCGCCGGCGCCGCCTCGGCGGTGCTGCTGCGCGCGGGCGAGGTCGTCGACGGCGTGGAGCTCGCCCGGGAGCGGCGGCTGCGCTCCGGCGTCGTCGACTCGGACCGGCAGATCGCGCGGGGGCCGGCGCGGCTCGCGGTGGCGCTCGGCCTGGACCTGTCCGACTACGGGGCCGACCTCACGGAGCCCGGGGGACGCATCGTGGTGCACCGGGACCCCGACGCGGTCGTCGGCGCGCACGCGACGGGGCCGCGGGTCGGTGTGTCGGGGCCGGGCGGCGACGCCGCCCGGTACCCCTGGCGGTTCTGGCTCGCCGGCGAGCCCACGGTGTCCGCGTTCCGGCCCGCGTATCGCCGGCCGGCGTCGGGAAGCAGCCCGCAGCGCGGGACGACGCCGGCATGACCTCTTCCGCCGACGGTGCGGCCCCGCGGCCGCGCGATGCAAGGAGCACGACGTGACCCACCTCCTGGACGAGCTCGCCTGGCGCGGCCTCGTCGCCCAGACCACCGACCTCGACGCCCTGCGCGAGGCGTTCGACGCCGGACCCGTGACCTTCTACGCGGGGTTCGACCCGACCGCGCCCTCGCTGCACCACGGGCACCTCGTGCAGCTGGTGCTCATGCGGCACCTGCAGCTCGCCGGCCACCACCCGCTCGCCCTCGTCGGCGGGGCCACCGGCCTCATCGGCGACCCGCGGATGTCCGGGGAGCGGGTGCTCAACACCAAGGACACCGTCGCCGAGTGGGTGCAGCGCCTGCAGACCCAGATCAGCCGGTTCCTCGACTTCGACGGGGACAACCCCGCGCGCATGGTGAACAACCTCGACTGGACGGGCGAGCTCACCGCGATCGACTTCCTGCGCGAGGTCGGCAAGCACTACCGCCTCGGCACGATGCTCGCCAAGGACACCGTCGCCCGGCGGCTCGCGTCCGACGAGGGCATCTCGTTCACCGAGTTCAGCTACCAGATCCTGCAGGGCATGGACTACCTGGAGCTGCACCGCCGGCACGGGTGCACGCTGCAGACCGGTGGCAACGACCAGTGGGGCAACCTGCTGTCCGGCGTCGAGCTGATCCGCAAGTCCGAGCACGCCTCGGTGCACGCGCTCACCACGCCGCTCATCACCAAGGCGGACGGCACCAAGTTCGGCAAGTCCGAGGGCGGCGCCATCTGGCTCGACCCCGAGATGATGAGCCCGTACGCCTTCTACCAGTTCTGGCTCAACCAGGACGACGCCGAGGTGATCGGCTACCTCAAGGTGTTCACCTTCCGGACCCGCGAGCAGATCGCGGAGCTCGAGGAGGCCGTGGCCGCGAGGCCGGCGGCGCGCGAGGCGCAGCGGGCGCTCGCCTACGACGTCACGTCCCTGGTGCACGGGGTGGACGCGACCGAGAAGGTGATCGCGGCGAGCCGGGCGCTGTTCGGCGGCGGGGACCTGGGCGAGCTCGACGCGGCGACGCTGTCCGCCGCGGTGGCGGAGCTGCCGTCGGCGGACGTCGCGGTCGGCGACCCGCTCGTCGACGTGCTCGCCGCGACCGGGCTGGTCGCCAGCAAGGGCGCGGCCCGGCGGGCGATCGCCGAGGGCGGGGCGAACGTGAACAACCGGAAGGTCACCGACGAGGCCGCGGTCGTCGAGGCCGGCGACCTGCTGCACGGGGAGTACCTGGTGCTGCGGCGCGGGAAGCGGACGCTGGCGGTGGCGCGGGTGGCCGGCGCCTGATCGGCGTGCGCGGTGCCGGGCACCGCGCGCACGCAGGTCGGCGGATGCCGACGACGGGAGGGGCGGTCCGCGGGTGCGGGGCGCCCCTCCCTGCACGTGCGGTGCGGCCGTGCGGGCGAGGTCGCCCTGCGCCGAGGCGGTCCGGGAGCGCGTCGACGTACCCCGGGGTTGCGCGCTCCGGGGCCGTGGGTCAGGGTGGGACGAGCGCGAGGGTGCTGGGACCGAGGTCCCGGTGCTCCCGACGGGGGTCACCCTGGCCGCCGCGGGGCGAAAGCCCAGGTGGGAAGGGGTGCGGGGAGCGCCCGCGCCGCCGGTTTGACGACGGTCGGACGGCGTGCGTAAGGTATCTCCTCGTCGCCCGGCAGGGAGGAACGGACACCGAGGGTCACCTCGATGGCTGGTCCCGCGGACGACGAACCCCCGGTACGACCTCCAGGCGCTTAGGCGCCTCATCGGTCGCGCCGGACCGGGACTCCTGGCTCTGCTCCGCGAAATGCCGCGGACAAAGCGGGTCGGAAAGCCTGGTAGGGTTTCGGAACGTCGGAAACGCCCGGTAAACGGGCGGTGAAGACGGGAAAGAAGCTCTGGTAGAGTTCAGGAACGCGAAGAAACGCCGGAAGGCGCGGAAAGCGGGCCAGGAACTCTGGTAGATTGGAACCGAGCCTCCGGCCGGACGCCCTGATGAGGGTGGACGGGGGGATGCGCGTCTGTTCTTTGAGAACTCAACAGTGTGCCTAGTAGTTGATGCCAAGATGGTTCATCGGCTCGGGT
>NZ_JAGXJG010000472.1:0-242 GCF_019091725.1 Cellulomonas sp. GbtcB1
TATATATGTTCGGTCGGTTCTCGATTTAATCGGTCGGTTTGCGATTGACACTAAAACCGACCATGTTAAGGCAGTTTTAACCGAAGGCGATTTTTTCAGTTTTTAGTTTTTTCGGTGTCAGTTTTTTCGGTGTTCGGACGGTCGGTTTACTCGGTTTGATCGCTTTCTTGGATTTTTTGCTCACCCCTAGATCCAAACACGAAACTATATCAGGGACGGTGCTCGTGTGCGCTCCGGGTGCT
>NZ_JAGXJG010000473.1:0-242 GCF_019091725.1 Cellulomonas sp. GbtcB1
TACAGCGAAGTCGGAAGGCCAAGGCGTATTAGGAAGACTATCGCCCTATGCAACTCATTGGCTCAGAGAACGTCATGGCTACGCTCCGACTCCTCCACACCTTTGGCTTCACATTTCAAGCTTTCTATTGCAGACAGTCCTAATACTATGAAGTCGGAAGGTCAAGTGGGCTTAGGAAGAGTATCGGCCTATGCGACTCCTTGGGCGCCAGTGCGACAAGGCTAAGAAGTGGAGCTGTTTAA
>NZ_JAGXJG010000474.1:0-241 GCF_019091725.1 Cellulomonas sp. GbtcB1
CGCCCGCGGCCGACGACCGGGTGTGCGCCGTGATCCTCCGCTCGACGGTCGACCTCGGTCACGCGCTCGGCATGCAGGTGGTCGCGGAGGGCGTCGTGGACGAGCGCACGCTCGCGCTGCTCAGGGGGCTGGGCTGCGACGCCGCGCAGGGCTGGGCGCTGGGGCGGCCGGGTCCGGCGATCGCGCTCGACGCGCGGGTCGGCACCGGGGGCCCTGTCAATTAGTAGAACCTTCAAGTATT
>NZ_JAGXJG010000475.1:0-241 GCF_019091725.1 Cellulomonas sp. GbtcB1
GGTTGGGCGAGTCGGTCCGCATGTAGGTGATGTATCCGTTCTCGTACAGCGTCTGCGCGGTTCGCATCGTCTGCCGGGAGGACATGCGCAGCTTGCGGCTGGCCTCCTGCTGCAGCGTCGACGTCGTGGACGGCGCCGCCGGGCGGCGGGTATACGGCTTGGTCTCCAGCGAGCGCACCGCGTACCCGGCGCCGTCCCGCGCGGACACCCAGGCCTGCGCGGCGCCCTCGTCCAGGTGCTG
>NZ_JAGXJG010000476.1:0-241 GCF_019091725.1 Cellulomonas sp. GbtcB1
GCGGCCAGCTCCATCGCTCCGAGGGCCACGACCGCGGTCACGGGGGCGGCGCGGAAGCCGCTGCACGCCCCGGTCTCGTCGCAGGTGCCCCACGCCGTGGGCGCGAGGTTGAAGCCGATCAGCGCGACCACGGTGCCCGTCACCACCGGCGGCATGACGACGACGATCCACCGCGAGCCCGCGAGGTGCACGACCATGCCGATCTCCGCGAGCAGCAGGCCGGTGGCGAGGATGCCGCCGA
>NZ_JAGXJG010000477.1:0-241 GCF_019091725.1 Cellulomonas sp. GbtcB1
CGGCGTGCTCGCGCAGCTGACCGTCGACCACTCGGTGGTGCAGGAGCTCGTCGACTCCGGCGCGCTCAGCCGGGACGACGCGGAGCAGCACCCGGAGCGGCACGTGCTCACCCGGGCGCTCGGCACCGGCGCCGCCCCGGAGCCCGACTACTGGACGCTGCCCGCGCGCCCCGGCGACCGCCTGCTGGTGTGCCCCGACGGCGTGACCGGCGAGCTCGCGCCGTCCGACCTGGCCGACGTG
>NZ_JAGXJG010000478.1:0-241 GCF_019091725.1 Cellulomonas sp. GbtcB1
CCGCAGCCCGCCCGCGTCCGGGTGCACGTACACGGACCCGGCGCGCACGCCCCGCGCCGGGTCCTCCGGGGTCGCGACCCGCGGCGTGGGGGACACGACGACCCCGCCGTCGCGGACCCGGGTGGCCAGCGCCGCGAACCCCTCCTCGGTGACCGGGGCCAGGGTGAGCAGGACGTCCACGGGCTCGGTCACGGCGACCAGCAGGGACGTCGCGGTGTGGTCGACGACCTCGTCCGCGCCC
>NZ_JAGXJG010000479.1:0-241 GCF_019091725.1 Cellulomonas sp. GbtcB1
ACCAGCCGGGACGGCCCCGCGGCCCCGCCCGCGAGCGCGGCCCGTCCCCGACGGACCGAGGGAGAACAGGCTGTCGCTGTGGAGGCGCACCCGACCGTGGGTGCGGGTGGTGGCGGTCGCGCTGCTGGTGGGCGACGCCGGGACCGGGGTCTACTGGTTCGGGTTCCGCGAGTCGCCGGCGCAGGCCGCCACCCCGGAGACGCCGACGTCGTCGGTGGCCGCGGGCCTGGCGACGATCCAG
>NZ_JAGXJG010000480.1:0-241 GCF_019091725.1 Cellulomonas sp. GbtcB1
ACCGCGATCCAGGCGGAGGCCCCCCGGGCCCTGCTGTCGGGCCGCGGCATCACCGGCGTCGCCCAGACCGGCACCGGCAAGACCGCCGCGTTCGGCCTGCCGCGGCTCGCCGCCGTCGACCCGGAGCTCCGCGAGGTGCAGGCGATCGTCCTGGCCCCGACGCGCGAGCGCGCCATGCAGGTCGCCGAGGCGCTGGAGTCCTTCGCCTCGAAGATGCCGGGGCTCGAGGTCGTCCCGGTCT
>NZ_JAGXJG010000481.1:0-241 GCF_019091725.1 Cellulomonas sp. GbtcB1
GGCGCAGACCTTCGACCACCCGGTGACCGCCACGCTGCCGCCCCAGGTGCACGGCGACTGAGGCCGAACGCCGCGTCGCACCGAGGGGGTCCCGTGGAGCCGGAGGACACGCTGTCGGTCGGGGAGGTGAGCCGCCGCACCGGCGTGCCCGTCTCCGCCCTGCACTTCTACGAGCGCCGCCGCCTGATCGTGTCGACCCGGACGGCAGGCAACCAGCGCCGGTACGCCCGGCACATGCTCC
>NZ_JAGXJG010000049.1:0-34226 GCF_019091725.1 Cellulomonas sp. GbtcB1
CCGCCCCCCGAGGGGGGGGGGGGGGCGCCCCCCCCCGGCGGGGCCACCCCCCCGACCGTCACGCCCGGGGGGGGGGGGGGGGGGGGGGGTGGGGGGGCCGGGGGCCGCGGCCCCGGTCGCCGGGCCGGCAGTGGTGGGCACTGCCGGCCCGGCGGGGCGGCTCAGCGGGTCAGTGCCCCGCGGAAACCGGCTCGGCGTCGCCCTGGGGCGCCGCCGGCTCGGCGGTCTTCCGGTGCCGGAGGACGCGCCGGGTGACCATCAGCGCACCGGCCACGACGAGCAGGCCGACCAGGATCGACGCGCCGATCTGGATGTAGACCCAGGTGGGCGGGGTGTAGGAGACCGTGGCCCCCGGCGCCAGCCCGTTCACCGCGTTGGAGTTCGCGACCGTGAACAAGATGTTGTGGGTCGCCTCGCGGATGTCCGTGACCGCCTTGGCCGAGGAGGTGTCCCCGAACGACTTCGACGGCTGGAAGGTGAGCGTCAGGTCGGTGCCGGCGCTGATGCTCTGGTTCGGGTTCATGTACGGGTAGAGGTTGAAGTCCGAGATGGCGAAGCCCTCGAAGCCCCACTCCCCGCGCAGCACGTCCGTCATCAGCGCCTCGGAGCCGCCGGCCCAGGTGGCGCCGATGCGGTTGAACGAGCTCATGATCGCGGTGGAGCCCACCGTGGTCGTCTCGATCGTGCCCTCGTCGTCGGCGAGGTACGGGACCTCCATCGAGATGTTCTTGACGGCCATCTCGAACGGCTTGAGGTAGATCTCGCGGATCGTCTGCTCGGTCGCCCAGGTGGCGATGCCGTTGTTGACCCGGTTGGTCTCCTGGTCGTTCAGCGCGAAGTGCTTGAGCGTGGTGTACACGCCCTTCTCCGCCGCGCCGTTGGCGACCGAGGTCATCATCAGGCCGGACAGGAACGGGTCCTCCGAGTAGTACTCGAAGTTGCGGCCCGCGAACGGCGAGCGGTGCAGGTTGGCCGCCGGGGCGTACCAGCCGTTGATGTCCTTGAACATCGCCTCGTTGCCGAGCATCTCGCCCATCGCGCGGCCCAGGTCCACGTCCCACGTCTGCGCGATGAGGAACTCGGACGGGTAGGCCACGCCGTTGATCGACGAGTTGATGAAGGAGGAGAAGCCGGCCGGGCCGTCGGGCTCGGTGGTCTGCGGCTTGCCGATCGAGCCGATGGCGGCGGTCTGGTACGCGCCGTTCAGCAGCATGTCGGTCATGTCGCCGACGCTCAGCGAGTCGAGCAGCTCGTCCCACTGCGGGTCGTCCTTCGCCAGACCGCGCATGTCGATCAGCGACAGGTCGGTGCTCGCGCCGGTCGTGGGCATGTCGCCGTCGAAGGCGTCCGCCTCGGCCTCGACGTCCCAGGCGGCGAAGCCCTCGGCCACGGCGTCGCTCGCGACCAGCTGGTCACCGGTCGGCGCGGTCGGGAAGGTGCCGGCGAAGTCCGCGCGGGACATCGCCAGGATCTTGCCGTCCTCGGGCTCGGTGCTGAACTGCGCCGAGACGTCGTCGAACTGGTTGGTGACCTCGGCGAGGTCGGTGGAGCGGTGGTTCTCGCCGGAGTACACGACGTCGGAGTCGACGGTGTAGGTGATCGGCTCGGTCCCGGCGGCGACGGTGTGCGAGTCGGTGCGGACCGAGATCGCGTAGTCGCCGGCCTCGAGGACGTAGGCCTGCTCGCCCAGGTAGTCGTAGGACGCCATGTCCTCGACCGGGAGCTCCAGGGTCACGGACTCGCTCGCGCCGGGCTCGATGACGCCGGTCTTGGCGAAGTCGCCGAGGACGACCTCGGACTTCTCGATGCCGCCCGGGGTGTACGGGGCGGTGTAGTAGAGCTCGACGACGTCCTTGCCCGCGACGGTCCCGGTGTTGGTGACGTCGACGGTCACGGCGATGGTGCCGTCCACCTCGCCGGCCTGGGTGCCGGTGACGGTCCAGGCGAAGTCGGTGTACGACAGGCCGTAGCCGAACGGGTAGACGACGGCCTCGTCGTAGTCGAGGAAGCCCTCGGCCGCGGCGGTCTCGTAGTACCGGTAGCCGAAGTAGATGCCCTCGGCGTAGTTCACGAACGGCGCCTCGTCGGTGACCGTCGCGTTCGACGTGGCGGTCTCGACCGCGGACACGGGGTACGACACCGACAGGCCGTCGTAGAGGAAACCGCCGAAGTTCACGAAGGTCGGGTCGGCGGTGAAGTCCGCGGCCCACAGGTCGGAGGTGCGCCCGGACGGGTTGACGTCGCCCGACAGGATGGTGCCGACCGCGTTCAGGCCGGTGGCGCCCGGGGAGCCGGCGAGCAGGATCGCGTCGATCCCGGCGTCCGCCTGCAGGTCGCCCATCTCGATGGTGGTCGAGGAGTTCACGACGACCACGACCGTGTCGAAGCTCGCCTTGGCGAGCTCGATGAGGTCCTTCTCGTCCTTGTTCAGCTCGAGCTGGTGCTGGCCGGGCTCCGCGTTGTCGTCCCAGTCGGACATGTCGCGGGTCAGGTCGCCGCCCTCGCCGCCGGGGCGGCCGATGTAGACGACCGCGGCGTCGGAGTACTCGGCGAAGGACGAGGACTGAGCCTCGTAGCCGTCGACCGGCATCTCGCCGATGAAGTAGGTGGAGATGTCCGGGCGGTCCATCTCGATGAAGCCGCGCGGGTTCTCGGCGGCGTACGCCTCGATCGCGCCGTACACGGCGTCGTTCACGGTGAAGCCGGCGTTCTCCAGGCCCTGGCGCGCGTTCACGGCCGAGTTGGTGTCCACCGAGCCGGAGCCGGAGCCGCCGAACACGGGGTCCGCGGCCGCGCGGCCGAGCATGGTCACGCTGGACCCGGCCGCCAGGGGCAGCGCGGCGCCCTCGTTCTTCGCCAGGACGATGCCCGCGCCGGAGATCTCCTCCACGAGCTCCTTCGCGGCGGCGTCGACCTCGTCGATGCTGTCGAAGTCCGCGCTGTAGTACTCGGTGTCCCAGTCGGCCGACTCCTCGGCGTTCGTGAACTCGTACGTGCCCGAGCCGAACTGGGAGGCGACCCAGCCGCCGGCGACGACGAGCGCGACGTTCGCGACCACCGCGATCACGGTGACCAGCGAGAGCACCGGCACCCAGATCCACAGGTACTTCTTGTTCGACATCGGCCTCTTCGCGCGATCGGCGTTCTTCGCCCTGGCGTTCACTGCATTCCTCCTCGAGTGCTGACCGGCGATCAGGCTAGGTGTGCCGATCGGGGCCGTCCGGCGCGGCAGCACGATCAGTCGGTTTCGCGGCACGGACTGTCACGCGCCGCGTGCCCTGCCCGGCCGGCCCCGCGACGGGGCCGGCCGGACGGGCGGGCGGAGGACTACTCCGTCACCTCGGTGATGGTGCCGTCCTGGTCGATCTGCCAGGTCTGGCCGGTCTCGGCCGAGTCCCCGTCGATCGTGTACTTGCCGCCGTCGATGTTGACGGTCCCCTGGATGCGGGACGCCGCCTCCGAGAAGGTGTAGGGCACCACGAGCAGGCCGTACTTGACGGTCGGCGCCGAGACGTCGCTCGCGAGCATGATCTGGGCCCAGGAGTCGTCCTCGGCCAGCGCGTCGGCGACGGCGGTGCGGGCGTTCTCCAGGTCCTCCGCGATGTCCGACTCGGACGCCGCCTGCTCGCCCGAGGACGAGTCGTTGCTGCTGCTGCCGCCGTCGTCGCTGCCGCAGGCGGTGAGGCCGAAGACGCCGGTGAGGGCGACGACGACGCCGAGGGCGGAGGTCAGGGCCTTGTTGCGCTTCACTTCTGTGCTCCTTGGTGGGTGCTGGCCGCGGGCCCACCCCGCGGCCGGGTCCGCCTGACGGCGGGTCCGCCTGCGCGGGCGGTGGGTGCGTCAGCCCTCGATCGGGCCCGCGTAGTTCAGGCCGAAGCCGAACAGGTAGGAGTTGCCGGCCGCGTCGACGTACGGCTCGGTGTCCTCCTGGACGTCCTCCAGCTGCTTCTCGACCGCGTCCATGGACGCCGGGAAGCCGATCGGCAGGCGGCCCTGGGGCTCGTTGAGGCCGATCGCGGTCTCGATGAGCGCCTGGTCGCTGACCCCGAAGCCGACGAGGATCGCGTCGGACTTCGCCTCGAACTCGGCCGGGACGGTCGGGTTCTTGGCCTTGAGGACCGTGATGACCGGGATGTCCTTGCCGGACGCCTCGACGGCGGCCACGGCGCGCTCGAACGCGTCGAGGTCCGACTCGTTCGACGTGCGCGAGGTGTTGCCGAAGTAGGACCGGTTCTCCTGCGTGCCGTCGGCGAGGAGGTCGCCGGAGATCGAGACCTTCCGGACGTTCTCGCCGTCCGCGGTGTACGGGCGGTACTGCAGGGAGAGCGGGTACCACTCACCGGTGGTCTCGTCGTGGCCGGAGTTGGCGAACACGGCGCCCGAGCTCGGGCTGTCCATGCCGACCAGCACGAGGTCCACGTCGGACAGGTCCGGGGCGGTGTAGCTCGTGACCTTGCCGTCCGCGTCCTCGACGGCCTCGTCCGTGACGACCTTCGCGAAGTACTCCTCGGCGATCTCGACCGTCAGGCCGGGGCCCTCGGTGTACTCGCCCGGGCCGAACAGGCCGGCCTGGCCGGTGTCGTAGTTGCGCGGGATGTACACCGTCTTGTCGGCCCAGTCGCCCGCCTCGGCGGCGGCGATGGTGTCGGCGTCGTTCTTCAGCATCACGACCGAGTCGAGCTGCGCCTGGTAGCCGGCGTCGAGCTTGTCCTCGCTCGCGACGATCTCCTTCGACTCGTCGAGGTCCAGGTAGGCGTTCTCGTACAGCCCCGGCTGGAACAGCATGTTCAGGATGCGGGTGCCCGACTCCTCGAACCGGGTCTGGGCGTCGACGTCGTTCTCGCCGGCCTCGAAGTCCGCCTGCCACATGTCGTACGCCGCGAGCACCGGCTCGACCGCGTTGTTGCCGCCGAACATGTCGACGCCGTTCTTGAGGATCGCGTAGTGCCGCTCCTCGACCGTCAGGTCGTCCGCGCCCCAGGAGGTGCCGATGAGCGCCTCGGGGTCGGTGGTCCCGCCCGCGGTGACGCCCCAGTCGGTGACGACGACGCCGGTGAAGTTCTCCCGCAGCAGGCCCGTGCGGTACGAGTCGTACGCGCTGCCCATGCGGTCGCCGCCGCCGAGCGGCTCGCCGTCCGGGCCCAGGGCGATCGAGTACGCCGTCATGACCGCGGCGGAGTCCATCGCGCCCAGGAAGACCTCGGCGTGCGCGTCGAAGTTGTCGCCCGGGTAGACGCCGTACTTGCCGGCCTCGGTGTGCGACTCGCGGCCGCCCTCGCCCGGGCCGTCGCCGGCCCAGTGCTTGATCATCGCGTTGACGGACTCGTCGCCCCAGCCGTCCTCGCCCGGCGTCGTCTGGAAGCCGTCGACGTACGCGGTCGCCATGGCCGAGGCCAGCTCGACGTTCTCACCGAAGGTGCCGTCGACGCGCAGCCAGCGCGGCTCGGTCGCCAGGTCGATCTGCGGGCTGAGCGCGGTGCCGATGCCCAGCGCGCGGTACTCGGCCGAGACGGCCTGCGCGAAGGTCGTCATCGTCTCGGTGTCGAACGTCGCGGCGAGGCCCAGGTTCGAAGGCCAGCGCGAGATGTCGCCGGACGCGTTGTAGTTGCCGCCGCTCTCCGCGGTGGACCGCGGGTCGGAGGAGAAGTTCACGGGGACGTACGGCTCGTCGTCCGTCGCCAGCTCCTCGGCGTACTCCTGGAGCTGGTTCGACCACGTGACGTTCGCCTCGACGTCGTTCGGGCCCGCGTTGAGCACGTTCCGGAGCCGCGACTCCGACATGTACTCCTTCTGCGCGTCGGTCAGGCCGTCCGCGGGGGAGCGCTCGTGCGAGCTGAACAGCATGAGGCCGGCGATCTGCTCCTTGGACAGGTGCTGCGCCAGGTCCGCCGCGCGGTCCTCCGACGACTCGCGCCAGTCCTCCCAGACGTCGAGCTCGCCGTTGCCGTTCATGTCCTTGAAGGCGTACTCCTTGCCGTCGATCTCCTCGGTGAGGAGCTCGACGCCGCTGTCCTTGCCGTAGGACAGCACGGGTCCGTCGCCCGGGTTCGTGACGACGACGAACTCGGTCTTGCCGTCGGTCACCTCCCGGGTGGTGAAGGAGTCGCCCGCCTGGGTGTCCTCGTCCGACGAGGAGGGGGAGCACGCCGTGAGGGCGAACAGGGCGAGACCCGCCACCGCCGCCGCACCCTTGACGTACCCGCCGTTGCGCCGTCGCACCGTGATGGTTGTCTTCATCGACCTTCCTTGTCATCTCGCGGCTCTGCTCGCGCGCCGCCGGCGCCGCGCCCTCGTCGGGCGGTGCCGGCGTCCCGTGTGCGCGCCACAGCGCACCTGGAGAACCGATCGCGACCCGTGACTCGACGTCCTCGTCCTGCGGTCGCGGGCCCCAGTCGACCAGCGCGGCGGGGCGCTGGGACCGGGGCGTCGAAAGACTGTCGGTTCGGGAGCACAAACGGTCGGCAAGGTCACAGCGGGGTCACGGCGCGGTCTCGGGACGGGGTGCACCGGGGCCCCCGGAGTGCGCCGGCCGGCGCGCCGGAGGGGCGGGCGGCGGCGGGACCACGCGGTCCCCCGCCGGTGCCGCTGAGGCTCCCGCCTGCACGAACTGTCGTTTTCGGTGCACAACCTGCACGGGTCGTCGGCCGTCGCCACGGGGCCCTCGCGGGCGCCCTACACTCGGGGCGCTCGCCCCGCCACCCGGCCGCCCCGGCGGCCCCGTCCTCCCGAGGAACCCGCATGGACCTGCTCGTCGTCGGCGCCGGGCTGTTCGGCCTGACGGTCGCCGAGCGCGCGGCCGAGGCCGGCCTGTCGGTCACCGTCATCGACCGGCGCGACCACCTCGGCGGGAACGCCTGGAGCAGCGTCGACGCCGAGACGGGCATCGAGGTGCACCGGTACGGGTCGCACATCTTCCACACGTCGAACGAGCGGGTCTGGGACTACGTCCGCCGGTTCACCGCCTTCACGGGCTACCGGCACCGGGTCTACTCCACGCACGCCGGCACGGTGTACCCGCTGCCGATCAACCTCGGCACGCTCAACCAGTTCTTCGGCACCGCGATGGGCCCCGAGGCCGCGCGGGCGCTGGTCGCCGAGCAGGCGGCGGAGGGCCTGCGGGGCGGCGAGCCCACGAACCTCGAGGACAAGGCGATCTCGCTGATCGGGCGGCCGCTGTACGAGGCGTTCATCCGCGACTACACCGCGAAGCAGTGGCAGACCGACCCCCGCGAGCTGCCCGCGTCCGTGATCGCCCGGCTGCCCGTCCGGTACACCTACGAGAACCGGTACTTCGCCGACACCCACGAGGGGCTGCCCGCCCGCGGCTACGGCCCGTGGTTCGAGGCGATGGCCGCGCACCCGCGGATCGACGTCCGGCTCGGCACCGACTTCTTCGACGCGTCGCAGCCGTTCAGCCGGTCCGGCGTGCGCGGTCAGGTGCCCGTCGTCTACACCGGCCCGGTCGACCGGTACTTCGACGAGCACGCCGGGCCGCTCGGCTGGCGCACGCTCGACCTGGAGACCGAGGTGCTGCCCGTCCGCGACTTCCAGGGCACCAGCGTCATGAACTACGCCGACCTCGACGTCCCGCACACCCGGGTGCACGAGTTCCGGCACTACCACCCGGAGCGCGAGGACCGGCACGCGCAGGACCGCACCGTGATCATGCGCGAGCGGTCCCGGTTCGCCCTGCCCGGCGACGAGCCGTACTACCCCGTCGCCACCCCGCAGGACCGGGAGCGGCTGCGCGCCTACCGCGCGCTCGCGGAGGACGAGCCCGACGTGCACTTCGGCGGTCGGCTCGGGTCGTACCTCTACCTGGACATGCACATGGCGATCGCGTCGGCGCTGTCGCTGTGGACGAGCGGGGCCGTGCTGGAGCGGTCGGCGCCGGCGCTGGCGGCGCGGGTGGCGCTGGGCTGAGCCCGGCGGCCCCCGCGGCGCGTCAGCGCGCGAGCGCGCCGGGGTCGTCGGTGCGGCTGGTCGCGGGGACCGGCAGCAGGATCCGCAGCGCGAACCAGCTGTCGTCCGCGCTCACGGTCATCGAGCCGCCGTACTTCTCCGCCGTGTGCCGGATCGACTTCAGCCCGTACCCGTGCCGGTCGCGGTCGGCCCGCCGGGTGACGATGGCGCCGTCCTCGGTCCGCAGCGTCCCCGAGAAGTAGTTCTCGAACGTCGCGAGCACGAAGCCGCCCGTGGCGTACAGCGCGACCTTGATCAGCCGCTTCTCCGGCTCCGGCACCGCCATCACCGCGTCGATCGCGTTGTCCAGGGCGTTGCCGAACACCGCGGAGACGTCCATCGCCGACATGAAGTCGATAGTCGCGCCGTCCGCGACGTACGTGAGGTCGACGCCCTTCTCGGCGCACTCCAGGCTCTTGGACGTGAGGATGACGTCGAGCACCCCGTTGCCGGTGCGCGCCTGCGCGGCGTACCCGGACACGCTGGCCTCCAGGTCGTCCAGGTAGGACGCCCGCTTGCCCTCGTCGCTCTCCGCGCGGAGCACCGCGATCTGGTGCTTGAGGTCGTGGTACTTCCGGTCGACGACCTCGATGCTGCGCTTCGACTGCAAGTACTGCTCGTGCTGGCGGCGCAGCATCTCGTCGACGGCCTTGACGTCCGCGCGCGCCCGGAGCTGGAGCCGCTGGCCCTGCTGCGCGTACAGCGCGACGAACCCGCACAGGTCCACCAGCGTGCGGATGTAGAAGATCTCCAGCCCCAGGCGGCCGCTGAACGGCGTGTTCGCGTTGAGGAAGCTGATGTTGCTCATGAAGAACGTCACCAGCGCGATCGCCACCGCCGAGGCGAGCTCGCCGAACGACACCTCGAGCGGCTGGGCGGGGCGGAAGTGCCGGGTTTCGATCAGGTACACCAGCACGAACGACGCGACGTACATGACCACGCCGAACGCCACCTGCCAGGCGACCCCGGGCCGGCCCTCGGGCAGGAAGAAGAAGCAGTGCATCTGCCAGTGCAGCGCCGCGACCAGCTCGGCGAGCACCAGCGCGCGGGCGGCGAAGTACCCCGCGTCCCGCGCCGACACCCGCGCGGCCGTGACGATGAACGTGAACATCGCCGCCACCGCGGCGGCCATGCCGAGCGACCACAGCGCGAGCGGCAGCTGGTCCGCGAGCTCCTGGACCGCGACCAGCACCCCGAGCGCGGCTGCGGCGACGAGCACGAGGCGGCGGACCGGGAGCCGCTGGCGGCGCAGCAGGACGTACAGCAGGCACGCCGCCCACTCCGCGATGCCCGTGAGGACCCGCGGGATGTCCGGGAGCGTCTCCATGATCACGCGTGCCGCGCCCCGAGGTAGTCGGTGAGCGCCGCGAGGAACGCCTTCTTCCGCGGGCGGCTGATCAGCAGGTCGTGCCCACCGACCATCAGCGCGCTGCTGCCCTGCACCCCGAGCACGTGCCGCAGGTTCACCAGGTAGCCGCTGTTGCTGCGGAAGAAGCTCTTGCCCTCGAGCTCCGCCTCCAGCGACTTCAGGGGGCCGACCACCGAGTACCGGCCGTCGACCGTGTGCACCGTCGTGCGGTGCTTGGCCGACTCCAGGAACACGATGTCGTCGGTCGCGACCCGCACCAGGCCGCCGTCGACGGTCAGCAGCAGGTAGTCGGCCGACCGGCGGCGCAGCCGCGCGATCGACCGCTTGATCTCCTGCGAGAACGCGAAGTACGGCACGGGCTTGAGGACGTAGCTCAGCGCGTCGACCTCGTAGCCCTTGATCGCGTACTGCGTCATGTTCGTGATGAACACGATGACGACGTCCCGGTCGACCTGGCGGATCTTCTCGGCGGCGCTGAACCCGTCGAGCTCGGGCATCTCGACGTCCAGCAGCAGGATGTCGAACACGGGCCGGTAACCGGCGACGACCTGGGCGCCGTCGGCGAACCGGGTGACGTCGAACTGCTCGCCGTGGTCCCGCTCGTACCGACGCAGGTGGTCGAGGAGGAGCGCGGCGCTCGCCGCGTCGTCCTCGACGATGCCGATCCTGATCACGGTGCCGTTCTCCGGGGTCCGCCTGCCACGCCCGCGGCGACGCGGGCCCTTCCGCCCGCCCCGGAGCGGCGTGGCGTGCCGCGGTCCCCTGTCGCGGCCCGCGGCTCCGGCGGGTCGCGGCCGATGGTAGGTGACGCGCACCTGACGTGTCATCCACGCTGGCAGGAGGGTGAGACGAAGGGGTCCACTCGGCGATCCCGTCGACCGTGACTGGCGCCGAGTTCGCCATGACCGACTTTGCTATGACCGACTTTACTTTAGTCAGCCATAGCAAACTCACGTCGGGACGGCCATGGCCTCCTCGGCGTCGGCCTCGCCCTGGACCGCGGCGACGACCGCCGCCGCGAGGTCGTCCGGGCGGCTGAGCTGCGGCCAGTGCCCGGTCGGCAGCTCGACGACCGTCACGTCCCGGATGCGCGCGAGCTCGCGCACGTACGGGTGGTCCTTCGCCATGAGGTCGCGCAGCACCGCCTCGGGCATGGTCGAGGTGATGACCGTGACGGGGACCTCGTACCGTCGCTCGTCGTGCAGGCGCTGCGGGCCGTTGGCCACGAGCGGCGGGACGGAGAGCGCCCGGGCTCGGAAGTCGGCGCGGATCTCGTCCGTCAGCCCCTCCAGCTCCTCCTCCTCGAACACGCCCCAGTCCGGCAGCGGCACGACGCCGTCGACCACCGGCAGCTCGTCGTTGACGACGCCGCCCTCGCCGAGCGGGCCGCTGTCGACGTAGACCACCTGCTCGACGCGGTCGGGCCGCAGGTCGGCCACGGCGTGCGCGACCGCCCCTCCGCCGCTGTGGCCGACGACCACGAACGGGCCGTCCATGCCGTCGATCAGCTCCGCGACCGCGCGCGCCTGATCGGCGATCGTGAGGCCCGCGACCTCGTCCGCCGCGCCGCCGGCGCCCAGCGGCGTGACGGGGTGCGGGGTGTGCCCGGCGGCCTCCAGGGCCGCGGAGACCGGCGCCCACGAGGACGCGTCGAGCCAGAAACCCGGGATCAGGACGACGTTCATGCTCCGACCGTAGACGTGACCTGTGACACACGCGACGGTGCGGCAGGCTGCAACGAATCCGACCGCCCGGTAGTTGACACTTCAAGCGTATGGTGGCTGTGTCCACCACCGATCCGGGGGTCGTCCCGGAGGAAGAGGTCGCTGCCATGAAGGCCCTGCAGTACCGCACGATCGGCGCCCGCCCCGAGCTGGTCGAGGTCGACAAGCCCACGCCCGGCCCGTCGGAGGTGCTGCTGCGCGTCACCGCCGCCGGCGCCTGCCACTCGGACGAGTTCATCATGGGCGCCTCCGCGGAGGACTACTCCTTCAAGCCGCTGCCGCTGACGCTGGGCCACGAGGTGGCCGGCGTCGTCGAGCAGGTCGGCGCGGGCGTGCACGGCGTCGAGGTCGGCGAGAGCGTCCTGGTGTACGGCCCGTGGGGCTGCGGCCGCTGCTACGCGTGCGCCTCGGGCGAGGAGCAGAACTGCGAGCAGGGCATGCGCGCGCCCGGCATCTTCACCGACGGGGGCATGGCCGAGTACATGGTCGTCGACGACGCCCGGCACCTCGTGCCGCTCGGCGACCTAGACCCGGTGCGCAACGTCTCGCTCACCGACGCCGGCCTCACCCCGTACCGCGCCGTGAAGTCCGCGCTCCACCGCCTCACGCCCGGCACGACCGCCGTCGTCATCGGCTCGGGCGGCCTGGGCCACGTCGCGATCCAGATCCTCAAGGCGCTGACCCAGAGCACCGTTGTCGTGCTGGACGTCGCCGAGGACAAGCTCGCGTTCGCCCGCGAGGTCGGCGCCGACCACGCCTTCCTGTCGAACCCGGACGCGATCGAGTCGGTCAAGGGCCTGACCCGCGGGCTCGGCGCCGACGTCGTCCTCGACTTCGTCGGCATCCAGCCGACCGCCGACCTGGCCGGCGGCATGGTGCGCGTCGGCGGCGACGTCGTGGTCGTGGGCGTCGCGTCCGGCGCGGTGCGGATCGGCCAGACGACCGTGCCGCTCGACGTCAACGGCCGGGCGATCAACTGGGGCTCGCGCACGGAGCTGATGGAGGTCGTCGAGCTCGCGAAGCGCGGCGCGATCACGATCCACGTCGAGGAGTTCACGCTCGACCAGGCGCCGGAGGCGTACGAGCGGCTGCACGCCGGCCAGGTCCGCGGGCGCGCGGTGATCGTCCCGGGCGCCTGACGGTCTCGCTCGTCCGGCCCACCGCCGGGTTCGGTGCTCCCCGCCCGGTTCGGTGCTCGTGGGTACCGAACCCGGCGAGACGCACCGAACCGGCGGGGCCGGCGCCGGCGCCGGCAGGCCCCGGGCCGCGGTCAGCCGGCGATCGTGAAGGCCGTCGACCCCTCCGGGGCCGCGTCCTGCTCCTCCACGCGCGTCACGTCGGCGAACCGCGGACCCTCGCGCGCCCAGGCCGCGAGCGCCGCCACCGCGTCGGCCGACCCCTCGGCCAGCGCCTCGACGGTGCCGTCGGCGCGGTTCCGCACCCAGCCCGTGACGCCGAGCCGCCGGGCCTCCGCGGCCATCGAGGCCCGGTAGCCGACCCCCTGCACCTGTCCGTGCACCACCCAGCGCCGTGCGGTCATCGCCCCAGTCTGGCCCGGGTGCCCGCGGGGGCGCACGCGGCGAGGATGGGCGCGTGACCCGCAGCCTGCCGACCGCCGCCGCACCGGCCCCCGCCCGCCCGCTCACCCGCGGCGCCGGCGTCGTGGCCGCCGCCTTTCTCGTCTCGGGCGTGGTGCATCTGGTCCGGCCCCGCGTGTTCGAGCCGGCCGTGCCGCGCGCGCTCCCCCGCCCGCGGGACCTCGTGCTCGTGTCCGGCGTCGCGGAGCTCGCGTGCGCCGCGGGGCTGGTGCTCCCCGCCACCCGGCGCGTCGCGGGGCCCGCGAGCGCGGCGCTCCTCGCCGCCGTGTTCCCGGCGAACGTGCAGATGGCCGTCGACGGCGTGCGCGGGCTGGCCCGGCGCCGGAGCCGCGGCGCCGCCGTGCGGGCGGGCATCACGCTCGCCCGGCTGCCGCTGCAGTGGCCGCTGATCCGCTGGGCGGCATCGGCGGGCCGCTGACCCCCGGACGCGCGGGCGCGCGGGCCGGCCCACCCCCCTGCCGGGGACCGGCCCGCGCGCCGCGCGCGTCAGGCGTCGACCGGGCGGTTGCCCCGGAAGATCCCCGCGGGGTCGACCGCGGCCTTGACCGCCCGCAGCCTGTCGACCGTCGCGGCCGGGTAGGCCCGCCGGATCGACTCGTCCCGGTCGAGGAACGTGAGCGGCGCGGTGCCCGTGCTCCACGGCGCGAACGTCGTGAACAGCTGGTCCAGCGCCGCGGACACCAGCGGCGCCAGGTCCGGGCTCGGCACGATCGTGAGCCCGGTGAGCAGGTAGGGCTCGTCGGCGGTGCCGGCCGCGGAGGGCACCCGCTCCCGGGCGAGGGCGCCGCCGACGTGCCGGAGCTGCACCTGGAGCAGCGGGGTGCCGCTGCCCGCGCCGGCGACGCGGAGCAGCTCGGCGGCCGCGTCGTCGTCGAAGCCGTGCAGCCGGGTGCCGGCGAGGATGGCCGGGACCGGGTCGACGGGCTCCTCCGCGAGCAGCCCCACCTCACCCGGCGCCACGGCCCGGACGGTGTCCCGGAGCACCGGCCCGGCGGCGCGCAGCGGCGCGAGCAGCCGCTCGCAGGCCGCGGCGTCGCCCAGGTAGGTCGCGGTGACGACCGCGAGCGACTGCCCCCGCAGCTCCGCCGGGATGAACGGCGCGTCCGGCAGGTGCATGAGCGTGAACCAGGCGGTCAGCTCCTCCGGCGCGGACCGCGTGAGCTCGAGGAACGCGCGGAGCACCGGCCCCGCGGCCTCGGCCGGGTAGCCGAGCAGGCCGCCGTGGATCTGCGGCGCCGGGTGCAGGTCCAGCTCGAGCGCGGTGACGAGCGCGAACTCCCCGCCGCCCCCGCGCAGCGCCCAGAGGAGGTCCGCGTCCGCGGGGTCGTCCGACCGCACCCAGCGCAGCGCGCCGGAGGCGTCGACGACCTCGGCCGCGCGGATCGACTGGGCGCCGGGGCCGTGAGCGCGGCTGAACCAGGACAGACCGCCGCTCAGGCTGTAGCCGACGACGGTGACGTCCGGGTTGGAGCCGATGAGCGCGGTCAGGCCGGTGCCGTCGAGCGCCGCCTGCAGGTCGCCCCACTTCACCCCGGCGCCGACCCGGGCGACGCGGGCGTCCGCGTCCACCCAGATGTCGCCGAGGGCGGCGGTCCGCACGACCACGGTGCCGTCGAGGGCCCTGCTCGCGCCGTGGCCGTTGGGCTGGGCGCTGACCGTGACGCCGTGGCGCGCGGCCCAGCGCACGGTGGCCGCGACGTCGGACGCGTCCGCGGCGACCACGAGGGCGAGCGGCTGCTGGTCGACCAGCCGGTTCCACGGCAGGCGTGCGACGTCCCACTCCGGGTCGCCGGGATCGAGCACGGCGCCGGTGACGGCGGCGCGGAGCTCGTCGAGGAGCGTGGTGTCGAGCGGCTCGGGGGCCGTGATCTCCGTGACCATGCCGACGAGCGTCCCGGCGCCGGGACGGCCGCGGTATCCCAGGAACCTGGGTGGTCGCGACCCCGTCCTCCCACGCACGGTCCCCGCCGGGAAAATGGGGCTTTCCGGACGATCCGGACTGGAGCACCATCGGGAGCATGACGACGCTCCGCACGGAGCCCGTGCAGCGCGGGCTCGAGGCGCTGGCCCGCTCCGGGCTGGGGTGGCGCGCGTTCGCCGTGGAGGCGACCGAGCTGCTCGGCGCGGCCGTGCCGTTCGACGCCGCGTGCATCGGCCCGGTCGACCCGGACACCGGCCTGCTGACCGGGTCCGTCAAACGGAACCTCGGCGACGAGATGGACGCCGAGTTCCTCCGGCACGAGTACGTGACCGACGAGGTCAACCTGTTCCTCGCGCTCGCCCGGCGGGAGCACCCCGTGGGCATCCTCGCGGAGGACACCGGAGGCGACCCGCGGCGGAGCAGCCGGCACCGCGAGGTGTTCGTCCCGCACTGGGCGCTCGACCACGAGATGCGCGCCGCCGCGCTGGCCGACGGCACTCCGTGGGCCGCGGTCGCCCTGTACCGCAGCGGTGCCGCAGGCGGGTTCAGCCCGGCGGAGGCGGCGTTCCTCGCGCGGATGGCGCCGACGATCGCGCTCGGCGTGCGCGCGGGCCTGGTGACGGCCGTGGTGGCGGGTGCCGCCGACGAGCGTGCCGCCCCCCTCCTCGGGCCCGCGGTGCTCGTGGTCGAGGCGGACGACTCCGTGAGCCGGCTCAGCCCCCCCGCGGAGGTGCGGCTGTCGGAGCTCGGCGGTGCCGGCTGGGGCGCGCTGCCCAACCCCGTCGCGGCGATCACCGCCGCGGCGCGCGCGCTGGCCGCCGGGCGGCTGGGCACCGTCCCGCGCCTGCGGGTGCGGACCCCGGCGGGCGAGTGGCTGGTCGTGCACGCCGCGCCGCTCAGCGGGCCGGACGGCCGGCCCCGGCAGGTCGTCGTGACGATCGAGGAGGCCCGGCCGCCGGAGATCGTGCCGCTCGTCGTCGCCGCGCTCGGGCTGACCGGCCGGGAGCAGGAGGTCGTGGCGGGCGTGCTCCAGGGCGAGAGCACGCAGGAGATCAGCCGCGCGCTGCACCTGTCGCCGTGGACGGTGCAGGACCACCTCAAGGCGGTGTTCGAGAAGGCGGGCGTCGGCAGCCGGCGGGAGCTCGTCGCGCGGGTGTTCTTCGACCACTACGCGCAGCGGCTCAGCGACCGGATCGCGCCGGGCGGGTTCTTCGCCGGGGCGTGAGGGCGGCGCGCGGGCGCCGCGTCAGACCCCGTCGCGCCGCAGCGGGACGCCGAGGATGGTCGGCTGCGGCTCGGGCAGCGTGTCGAGCCCGTCGGGCACCGGCGGCAGCCCGCCCTCGGGCTCGGGGCCGACCCACACCCGCCGCAGGCCGCCGTCCCGGACGACCCGGCCCGGCGCCACGAGGTGCGCGCGCCGGCCGGTCGCCGCCACCTGCGCCCGCAGCCCGTCGGCGTACGCGGCGGGCACGAAGCCGACGACCCGGTTCCGGCACAGCACGACGACCGCGTCGTCCCGGCCCGCCTCGAAGGCGAGGTCGACCGGCACCGGCGCGTCGGCGGCGCGCTCGACGGCCGACAGCACGCCCGTGAGCGCGACCTGGAGCGCGCGGGCCTCGGCGGCGTGGAAGCCGGCGGGCAGGTCGGCGGCGACCGTGGGGCGGCGGAGTCTCACCCGCCCAGCGTCCCACGCGCGCTCCCGCGATCGGGTCGGCGCGCCCGGTGTCAGTCCGGCACCAGCCCCAGGCGGCGCGCCGCGGGCACCGCGCGCAGCACCCCGCGCGCCGCCGGGCCGCCGGTCGCGACGAGCACGTCGACGTGCGTGCGGGTCGCCGGGAAGATCCGCGCGCCGGTCGCGTACCGGGAGTCGAACGCCGGGTCGAAGAACGGGGCGTCGGTGGTGGCGAGGAGGTAGGTCATGTTCGCGACCCGCCCGATCGACCCCGGGCTGTACCGCCGGTGCGCCTCCGCGTAGGCGTCGAGGAACCCGAACCAGGCCGAGCCCGACCGCAGCGCGTACCCCGTCCACAGCGTCGTCCCGTTCCCGGCCAGCCGGACGACCCGGAGGTCCTTGTCCCGCCGGAACGCACCGACGACCGCACGGAACCACCGCTCGGCGACGGGGTCCAGCGCCAGCGCGGCGCCGCCCCGCCCCGAGTCCCCCTTCCATCCGGCGGCCTGCAGGGCGAGGAAGTCGTCGTCGGCCCGCGGGTCGTCGGTCACGTCGTGCAGCTCCAGCGGGCCGCCGGTCTCCCGGGCGAGGCCGCGGACGCCGCGGCGCATGTTCCGGCGCTCGTCGGTCGCCATGTGCTCCCAGGCGAGCGGCGGGTCGACGACCGGACCGGGGCCCTCGGGCACCTCCGGCACCGCCACCTCCGCCCGTGGCGCGAACGCCGCGACCTGCCGCCGGCGTTCCAGCACCGCCGTGCCGTCGGTCGCGGCCACCTCGGCCAGCGCGCGCTCGACGGCCCCGCCGAGCGGCAGGTGCTGCAGCTGGAGCAGCCCCGGGAGCCCCGTCGACCGCGTCCCGCGCAGCAGCGCGCGGAGCGACTCGACCTCGCGCCCGGCGCGGAGCAGCGGGTGGTGCCGGTCGGCGTGCCCGGTCATGAACGCCCCGCCCGTCGTCGCCGCGCGCAGCGGGAGCCGCGGCGCGAACGCCTTGGTCGTCACCGCGAGCGCCGCCAGCCACTCGGGGCCGTCGTCGACGACGAGCAGCCGGAGGTCCGCCGCCGCCCGCCCGCGGTCGCGCGCCGGCAGCAGGAACCGCGGGTCGAGGTAGACGTTCGGCTCGGCGGCGTGGTCGGCCAGGCGGTGCCAGGCCTCCTCCTCCGCGTCCGTCACGTCGGCGAGCGCGAGCAGCCGGGTCCGCACGATGTCCTCCCCCTGGCACGCC
The DNA here is from genome assembly GCF_019091725.1 of Cellulomonas sp. GbtcB1. Taxonomy (NCBI): domain Bacteria; kingdom Bacillati; phylum Actinomycetota; class Actinomycetes; order Micrococcales; family Cellulomonadaceae; genus Cellulomonas; species Cellulomonas sp. GbtcB1. Next base: position 17,468 of record NZ_JAGXJG010000049.1, read on the forward strand.
TGGTCCCGGCGTGTCCGAGCGCGAGCGTAGGGGTGTGTTTGTCCCGTTTTGGGGCGTTTCTCGGGTGATCCGAATGGCGACCGACCGGCAGGCATCGGTCGAGTCGGCCACACCGTCGGGGGCGGCGGATACGACGCACCTGCTCAGCACGCCGAGGCAGGTCGACCTTCGCGCGCACCTCCGGTTCGCGAGAGCACCGGGTTCGCCCGAACGGCGGACACCCGGTCGGCGCAGCGGCCCGGCACTCCCGGCCGCCGCGAGAACAGCGCATCGCGGGCGAGACCGCTCGGCGCCGGGTCCGCGGTCCGCCCGTGCTGCCGCGTCTCACCCGGAGAGCGGATCCCCCGACACCGCCGAGACCGCGATGATGACGATGTGCACGCCGCGCCACCTCCCGTGCGCCCACGGTGGTCCTGGGCCCTCGTCCGCACCGTGGCTGCCGCGATGCTGATCGGCGAACGCCCACCCGGGCCAGTCAGGCCCCGCCAGTCCCGAGCGCCCCGCGCCCGGCTCTCCGGGTTGACGGTCGATCCGAGTGGCATCGCGTGGCGGACGTGGTGGGGCCGGCGCGGGTGGGTCGCCGTCCACCAGGTCGCTGCCGTCGCGGTGGTGGACTGCGCGCACTGGACCAACCCGTCCTACGTGCACCGATACGCAGTGGTGCTGGGCCACGACGGCGGCCCCCTCCTGCGCGTCGCAGCGACGGACGACCGCCGACGCCGCGCGGTGCTCGCGCCGCTCGCGGCCGCCGTCACGTACGAGACGACGGCCGCGAGTCAGGCCAAGGACTACCGCCGACGATGGCCGGAGGCGTTCGGCTGGGTGCACGCGCACACCGTCCTGACCGGCGTCGGCCTGTTCGGCGTGTGGATCATCGCGGGCGCGATCGCCCAGCAGTCGTCCGGCGCCTGACCATCGCCACCCGCACCCTGGCGCGGCCGCGCCGCGCGGGCCACACTGGCCCCGCGACGACGACGTCGAGGGGGTGGGCCGTGCCGGGCGAGGAACCTGACCTGCTCAGCCCGGGCGCGCGGTCCCTCGCGGGCGGCCGCGCCCTGCACGCCGCGCACGAGCGGTTCCTCAGCACCGGGACCGTCACCGGGGTCCGCGCCGTGGTCGCCGACTCGTGGCGGCGCAGCCTGCGCAGCGGAGTCGACCCCGAGCGCCCGGCGCCGCCGGTGGCACTGACCGACGCCGACCTGCGGTCCTACCGGTCCGAGCACCCGCTGCAGCACGCGCTGCCGGTGGTGCGCGGGCTGCTCCTCGACGCCGCGGTCACCGAGGGGTTCCTGGTCGCGCTCACCGACGCGGACGGCCGGCTGCTGTGGGTCGCGGGCGACGCGCGCGTGCGGCGGGCCGTCGAGGGGGTCGGGTTCGTCGAGGGCGCGGCGTGGGACGAGGCGCACGCGGGGACGAACGCCCCCGGCACCGCCCTGGCCACGGGGCACGACGTCCAGGTGCTCGGCGCGGAGCACTTCACGCGCGCGGTGCAGCCGTGGAGCTGCACCGCGGCGGTACTGCGGGACCCGGCCGGCCGGGCGCTCGGCGCGCTCGACGTCACCGGTCGGGACGCGGCGGCGTCGGCGCTGATGCTCTCGCTGGTCCGGGCGACCGCGGCGGCGGTGGAGGCGGACCTGCGGGCGCGGGTGCTCGCGCGCGGGCCGGGACCGGCGGGCGGGACCGGGTGGCCGGGACCGTCGGTGGTCGCGAGGTGGCCGGTCGGGGCGCCCGCGGCACCCACCACCGCCCGGCTCGAGGTGCTCCGCCCCGGCTCCGGGGTGCTGCACACCCCGGGCTCCGCCGCCCGGGCGCTGTCGCTCCGGCACGCCGAGCTGCTGCTCCTGCTCGCCGAGCACCCGCGCGGGCTGCACGCCGACGAGCTCGCCGTCCTGCTGCATCCCGACGCCATGTCGGACGTCGCGGTGCGCGCGGAGGTGTCCCGGCTGCGCCGCGTCGCCGGGCCGCTCGTCGACCGGTCCCGCCCCTACCGGCTCGCCGCCGCGCTCGGCACCGACGCCGCCGGGGTCCGGGAGGCGCTGGTCGCGGGCGACGTGCGGGCCGCCCTCGACCGGTACGCCGGGCCGGTGCTGCCCCGCTCGCGCGCGCCGGGCGTCGAGCAGGTGCGGGACGCCCTGGCCTCCGACGTGCGGGCCGCGGTGCTGCACGCGACCGACCCGGTCGTGCTGGAGCGCTGGCTCGACCGCGAGGAGGGCGCGGAGGACTGGCAGGCGTGGGAGCGGCTCGTCGCCGTGACGCCGCCCGGCTCCGCGGCGCACGCCCGCGCGGCCGGCCGCCTCGACCTGCTGGTGCGCCGGCTGGGCGCGGGGCCGGCGCGGCACCCCTGGCGGTGACGGGACGCGGGCCCGCGCCGGGCGCCACCTGCGGTGCAACGCACCTGCAACCGTCGCCGACCTAGCGTCCGGGGCACGCGCCGCAACGAGGCGGCGCGCCCGGCCGCGACCCCACCCCGGGACGGCCGGTCAGCCTGCACGGAGGGCGCACATGACCGTCTACGCAGCGCCGGGGCAGCCCGGCAGCCCCGCCACCTACCGCGAGCGCTACGACCACTGGATCGGCGGCGAGTTCGTCGCCCCCGCGTCCGGCCGCTACTTCGAGAACCCGTCGCCGGTGACGGGCCGCACCTTCACCGAGGTCGCCCGCGGCGACGCCGCCGACGTCGACCGCGCGCTGGACGCCGCGCACGGCGCCGCCCGCTCCTGGGGCCGGACGTCCGCGACCGAGCGGGCGGTCATCCTCAACAAGATCGCCGACCGGATCGAGGAGAACCTCGAGATGCTGGCGGTCGCCGAGACCTGGGAGAACGGCAAGCCGGTCCGCGAGACGCTGGCCGCCGACCTGCCGCTGGCCGTGGACCACTTCCGGTACTTCGCCGGGGCCGTCCGCGCGCAGGAGGGCTCGATCTCCGAGATCGACGCCGACACCATCGCGTACCACTTCCACGAGCCGCTGGGCGTCGTCGGGCAGATCATCCCGTGGAACTTCCCGCTGCTCATGGCGACCTGGAAGCTCGCGCCCGCGCTGGCCGCGGGGAACGCCGTCGTGATGAAGCCGGCCGAGCAGACCCCCGCGTCGATCCTGCTGCTGATGGAGCTGATCGCCGACCTGCTGCCGCCGGGCGTCGTCAACGTGGTCAACGGGTTCGGCGTCGAGGCGGGCAAGCCGCTCGCGTCCAGCCCGCGGATCCGGAAGATCGCGTTCACCGGCGAGACCACCACCGGGCGGCTGATCATGCAGTACGCCAGCCAGAACATCATCCCGGTCACGCTCGAGCTCGGCGGGAAGAGCCCGAACATCTTCTTCGAGGACGTCGCCCGCGCGAAGGACGACTACTACGACAAGGCGCTCGAGGGCTTCACGATGTTCGCCCTCAACCAGGGCGAGGTGTGCACCTGCCCGTCGCGCGCGCTCATCCAGGAGTCGATCTACGACGGGTTCCTCGCCGACGCCATCGCCCGAACCGAGGCCGTCAAGCAGGGCAACCCGCTCGACACCGAGACGATGATCGGCGCGCAGGCGTCCAACGACCAGCTCGAGAAGATCCTGTCCTACATCGACATCGGCAAGGCCGAGGGCGCCAAGGTGCTCACGGGCGGCACGCGGGCCGAGCTCGACGGCGACCTCGCCGGCGGGTACTACGTGACGCCGACGATCTTCGAGGGCAAGAACTCCATGCGGATCTTCCAGGAGGAGATCTTCGGCCCGGTCGTCGCGGTGACGTCGTTCTCCGACTACTCGGACGCGATCCACACGGCCAACGACACCCTGTACGGCCTGGGCGCGGGCGTGTGGTCCCGGGAGTCGGCGATCGCCTACCGCGCGGGCCGGGACATCGAGGCCGGCCGCGTGTGGACGAACTGCTACCACGCGTACCCCGCGGCGGCGGCGTTCGGCGGCTACAAGGGCTCGGGCGTCGGCCGCGAGAACCACAAGATGATGCTCGACCACTACCAGCAGACCAAGAACCTGCTGGTGTCCTACTCGGGCCAGAAGCTCGGGTTCTTCTGACCGGGACCCCGTGGGGCCCCGGACTCCCGGGGCCCCGCGGGCAGGGAGGCACGATGAGCAGGGTCGACCACACCCCGGCCGCCGCCGACATGCTGCGCCGGCTCCGGGACCAGCACGGGGAGCTGATGTTCCACCAGTCCGGGGGCTGCTGCGACGGGTCGTCGCCGATGTGCTACCCCGCGGGCGAGTTCCTGACCGGCGACGCGGACGTGCACCTGGGCGACCTCGAGGTCGACGACGACTTCGCGGTGCCGGTGTGGATGAGCCGCAGCCAGTTCGCGTACTGGCGGCACACCCACCTGACGATCGACGTGGTGCCGGGCCGCGGCGCGGGGTTCAGCCTGGAGGCGCCGGAGGGCGTCCGCTTCCTGATCCGCAGCCGCCTGCTGACGGACGAGGAGTGGGCAGCCGACGACGCGGAGGCGGCGCTCCGGGTCGGGCCGGCGTAGTCGCGGGCGCGAGGTCGACGGTTCCGCGCGACACGCCGCGGCGACACACCGGGCACCGGCGCGGAACCATCGACCTCGGCGACGGCGGGGTGATGCGTCAGCGAAACGGCTGACCGCGGGCTGTGCGTCCCCTTAGGGTCGAGGCAGCCCACCCGACCGACCGGCCCTCGCGGCCGTGCCCGAGGAGTCCCATGGAGCTCGCAGGAACTGCCCTGATCGTCGTCCTGGTCGTCGTCGTCGTGATCGCGGTCGCGATCGTCGGCGCGATCTACGCCAAGGTCCGGTTCAAGATCGCCACGCCCGACGAGGCGCTGATCATCACCGGCCGCAAGAGCGGCAAGCCCGTCATCAACCCGGAGACGGGCGACGAGACCACCGACCTGTCCGGCCAGCGGGTCGTGATCGGCGGCGGCACGTTCGTCAAGCCGATCTTCGAGCAGGTCGTGCGGCTGTCGCTGGCGTCGCAGAGCTTCCCCGTCGCCGCCGAGGACGCCACCACGAAGTCGGGCGTCGGCGTGACGCTGCGGTCGATCGCGGTCGTCAAGGTCGGCGGCACCGAGCGCATGGTGCGCGCGGCCGCCCAGCGGTTCGCGGGCCGCAGCCAGGAGCAGGTCATCGAGCAGCAGACCTCCGAGGTCCTCGTCGGCGTGCTCCGCACGATCGCCGGCACGCTGACCGTCGAGTCGATCCTCTACGAGCGCCAGGAGTTCTCGAAGGAGGTCAAGGACATCGCGGTGCCGATGCTGGCCGAGCGCGGCCTCATCCTGGAGAACTTCGAGATCCAGACCGTCGAGGACACGGGCGAGTACATCCGCAACCTCGGTCGTCCGCGCGCCGCCGCCGTCGCCCGCGACGCCGAGATCGCCGAGGCGCAGGCCCGGCAGGAGAGCACCGAGCGGTCGAACGAGGCCGCCGTGCAGATCGCCGAGTCGAACAAGGCGCTGGCGCTCCGCAACGCGACGATCGCCCAGGAGACCGCGACCGCCCAGGCCGACGCCGCCGCCGCGCAGGAGCGCGCGCAGGCCGAGGCGCAGCAGGAGGTCCTGGTCCAGCAGGAGCAGGTGGCGCTGCGCCGCGCGGCTCTGCGCGAGCAGGAGCTGCAGACCGAGGTCCGCAAGCCCGCCGAGGCCCGCAAGTACGAGGCGGCCCAGGAGGCCGACGCCCGCAAGTACGCCGCGGAGCAGGAGGCCGAGGCGTTCAAGACCTCGGCGATCCGCAAGGCCGAGGCCGAGGCGCAGCGCACCACCGCGCAGGCCGACGCCGAGGCGTCCGCCGCCCGCGCCCGCGCCGAGGCGGCGCTGATCGAGCAGCAGCGCCGCGCCGAGGGTGCGCTGGCGATCGCCCGGGCCGAGGCCGACGGCATCCAGGCGCGCGGTGAGGCCGAGGCCGCCGCCGAGCGCGCCCAGGGCGAGGCCCGCGCCGCCGCGATCAAGGCGGAGTCCGACGCCTACCAGGCGTTCCCCGAGTCGGCGCGGCTGCAGATGGTGCTCGACGCGCTGCCGAAGGTCGCGCAGCCGTACGCCGACGCGCTCGGGAAGATCGACGACATCACGATCATCGACAAGGACGGCGCCTCGCGGCTCCCCGGCCAGGTGTCGACGGGCGTGCAGGAGCTGGCGACGATGCTCAAGGCGCAGACGGGGATCGACCTGCTCGACCTGGTCCGCGGGCTCGGCGGTGGCTCGGCCCCGGCGGCGGGGCACGCCGTCCCGGCCCAGAGCCACGCGACCGTCGCCCCGGTGCACGCCCCGGCGGACCGGCCTGCCGCCGGCGCCGACGGCGCGACGGACTGACGGGGCACGGGGATGTCCTGGCTGACGAAGCTGCTCCGCGGCCCCGACGCGCCGATGCTCTCGGCGACGTCGGGGACCGCGGCCGGCAGCCGGGGTGGAGGCCCGAGCCGGGGTTCCGAGCTCACCGGTGCGCAGCTGCGCGCCCGGCTCGCGGCGACCCCGGTGACGAAGTTCCGCGAGGGCTACGACCAGGGCGAGGTCGAGGCGTTCGCCGAGCGCGCGGCGGCCGCGCTGGACGGGGCCGGCGGGTCGCTCGCGCCGGAGGACGTGCTGAACCAGCGGTTCCAGGCGACGAAGTTCCGCGAGGGCTACGACCAGGACGCGATCGACGACCTGCTCGACGAGGTGGTCGTCGCGCTCCGCGCCCGCGCCTGACCACCCCGCACGGCACCGACCGCCCGCACCCGGCACCCCGGGGGCGGGCGGTTCGTCGTCGCGGGCCGGGACCGGGGTTCGGTGGAGGGTTGTGCCGGACACGCCCGGGGCGTGTCGGGCAGAACGCTCCACTCGACGCGGGTCGACGGGTCCCGGAGCTCAGCCGCGGCCGGGCCGAGGGGTCCGCGCCGCGGCCCGGCCGGCGGCGCGGCGGTCCAGCGCCGCGCCCGCGAGGTAGGCCGCCGGGCCGAGCACCGGGACCACGAGGATCAGCGCGAGGTGGACCAGGGCGTTCGACGCCGACTCCCGGCGGCGCGCCCAGACGAGCAGCGCGCCCACCGTCAGCGCGACGAGCAGGACGACGGTCGCGGTCCACAGCACGTCGTAGGCGGCGGGCACCATCAGCCGCCAGCCCTCGACGTCGTCACGCGAGCCCATCCCGTCCCCCTCCACCGCACCGGGACGGACGACCCGCCCCGGTCCGGGACGCTACCGGGGCTCGCGCGGCGGCGAGGCCGGTTCAGCGATCGGTCGTCGAACGGGGTTCGGTGGAACGTTCTGCCCGACACGCCCGGGGCGTGTCCGGCAGAACCTTCCACTGGGGGGCCGACGGACAGAATGCTCAGCATGCTGAGGACCACCTAGACTGGCGGGCATGACCCGACGGACCACCTGGCTCGGCCTCCGCGCGCTCGTGGGGCTCGCCCTGCTCGCCGCCCCCGCGTGGGTACTGGCGACCGCCGGCGGGGCGGTGCCGCACCAGCACTGGACGCTCGGCGCGCTGCTCGCGGTGAGCGCGCTCGCGGGGGTCGCCCTGCTGGTCGCGACCGCGCTGGCCTGGCGCCGCGACCGGCGGCGCGCGACGGCGCCTCCCGCCACCCCGTCGACCAGCACCTCGTCGGCCGACACCCCGCGGTCGGGCGTGACGCGCGCGACCGCCCCGTCGACCGGCGCCGAGCCCGCCGCGCGCCCGGAACCGGCGCGCCCCCGCGCCCGGCGCGTGCTGCGCGCCACCGGCGCCGGCGTCGGGCTCGCGCTGCTCGCCGTGCTCGCCGCCGCGACCGCCTGGCTCCGCCCGTTCCCCGCGACCGACGCCGCGCTCGACGCCCTGCGCGGCGACGACGCCGTCGAGGTCCGGGAGTCGGCCGGCTGGTACGCGTTCGTCCCGCGCGACGCCGAGCCGACCACCGGGCTGGTGTACTCGCCGGGCGCGCGCGTCGACGTGCGCGCCACCGCCGCCGTGCTGCGGCCGCTCGCCGAGGCGGGCTACCTCGTCGTCGCGCTGAAGGAGCCGCTCGGCATCGCGCTGACCTCGCCCGGCCAGTCGGCGTCGGCGATGGCGGCGTTCGACGGGGTCGAGCGCTGGGCGGTCGGCGGGCACTCGCTCGGCGGGGTCGCGGCGTCGACCTTCGCCGCCGCGCACGACGACGAGGTCGACGGCCTGCTGCTGCACGCGTCGTACCCACTCGGCGACATGGTCGACGCGGACCTGGTCGTCGCGTCGGTGTCCGGGTCCGAGGACGGGCTGACCACGCCGGCCGACGTCGACGCGTCGCGCGCGGACCTGCCCGCCGCGACGACCTTCACCGCGGTCGACGGCGCGGTGCACGCGTTCTTCGCCGACTACGGCCCTCAGCCGGGCGACGGCACCCCGACGGTCCCCCGCGAGGAGGCGCAGGCCGAGATCGTCGCCGCCAGCCTCACCCTGCTCGACGAGGTCGCCGCCGGCTGACGCCCACCCCGCGGGACCGCGACCTCAGCCCGCCGGCGCCGCGTCCAGGAGGCCGCGCATCCGGCACGCGAGGTGCAGGCCGAGGCGCACGTCCGGGTCGGCGAGGTCGACGCCGAGCGTCTCGGTGATCCGCTGGATCCGGTAGGTCACCGCGTTCGGGTGCAGGTGCAGCGCGGCACCGGCGTGCTTCGGCGAGCACTGGTGGTCCAGGTAGGCCGTGAGCGTCCGGACCGCGGTCGCCGCGCGGGCCGGCCCCAGCGCGTCGACGGGCGCCAGGAGCTCGCCCATCACCCGGCGGGACAGCGGCGACGCGTGCAGGTCGGCCAGCACCCGGCGCAGGCCCGTGGTGTCCATGACCGTGATGACCCCGGGCCGCCCGGTGCGCAGCGCGAGCTCCGCCGCGGACCGCGCCTCCACCGACGACTGCCGGATACCGCCCAGGCCGCGCTGGTCGGTGCCCATGCCGACGTGCACCACGGCACCCTCGTCGGCGACCAGCCGCGCCACCGCGACGTCGACGTCCGCGCGCGCCGCCCGGACCAGCAGCTGGCCGTCGCCGCCGTCGTCGTCGCTGGCCAGCAGGAGCAGGCTGCCGCCGACCCGGACCACGTGCCACCAGGTGTCGGACGGGTGCATGATCTCGAGGCAGAGCATCTCGGCGCCGGCGAGCAGCCGGCGGCGCTCGGCGATCGGCGGGTCGCCCTCGCCGTCATGCCGGGGCCGCAGGTCGACCCAGAACGCCACGTGGGTGCTGTCGACGGGCAGGCCGATGCTCCGGGCCTGCTCGGTCAGGCCGACCAGGTGGGTCGGCTCGGCGACGACGATCTGCGCCAGCAGCTCCGCGCGGGTCTGCGACGGCGCGAACCTGTGCTCCAGGGTGCGGCGGACCAGCCGGCCCACGGCCGCGGCGACGGACGGGATCACCAGGTCGGCCGCCCGGTCGGGCACCGCGCACCGGACGGTGCCGACCACGCGGTCGCCGACCAGCACCGCGCCGGGATCGGCGGCGCCGTCGGCGGACCCCGCGGACGACCCGGCCTGCGCGCCGGCCCCGCGCCCGAGGCCCCCGGCGTCGCCGTGCAGCTCCACCGGCCGCCCCAGGGCGTCCGACACCGCCGCGAGCAGTGCCGCCACGCCGCCGTCGTCCGCCTCGTCGTCCCCCGCGGCGCCCCGGGTCAGCACGTCGAGCACCGCCTCGGCCCGCGCCACGGTGTCCGAGGTCCCGCCGCGCACGGTGCGGTTCAACCAGACGATGAGCTCGTTGACGTCCGCGGTCGCCGGCACCGCGAGCAGCGGCAGCCCGGCCCGTGCCGCGATGCGGGCCGCGGTCACCGGCACCCGGTCGGCGCCGACCAGCACCAGCCCCGCGTGCGAGCGCTGCGCGGACCGGCGCACCGCGACGTCGACCTCGTACGGCTCGGCGGCCCGGAGCGCCCCGGCCATGAGCACGACGAGCGCGCCGGCGCCGGGCGACCCGACCGAGCCGAGGTCGCCGACGGTCGCGACCTCGCGCACCTCCGCCGCCTCGGCGGCCTCCCCGGCCGCACCGCCGACGACGCCCCCGGGCCCGCCCGGTTCACCCGCCCCGAGCACCCGCAGACCGTGATGCGCACCACGTGCCACCAGCTCACCGACCGTCGCCATGCCCCGAATTGTGGTCGCAGCACAGTTTTGCGCCAAAACTCGTGATGAGACGACATTCTCAGCAGCCGGACGCGCCGCGCAGACTCACGTCCCGTGAGCGTGTTCTCCCCCATCCAGACCATCGACGCGGAGTCGGTCGGCGCCCTCGGGCGCGGCTGCGCCGTGCTCAGCACCGGCGGAGGCGGCGGCGTCGAGACCGGGCTGCTGGCCGCCGGCCACGCCCTCGAGCAGTACGGACCCGTCGAGGTGGTCCAGCCGGGCGACGTCGCCCCGGACGCCCTCGTCGTGCCGCTGTCGGGCATCGGCGCCCCCACCGTGTCGGCCGAGATGATCCCCGACGCCGACGACGTGCTGCGCCTGCGCGACGCCGTCGAGGAGCTGACGGGGCGCGAGGTCGCCGCCGTCATGTCCTCCGAGATCGGCGGCTCCAACGGCGTGCAGCCGGTCGCCTGGGCCGCGCGCCTCGGCGTGCCGCTGGGGGCCGCCGACGGCATGGGCCGCGCGTTCCCCGAGGTCCAGATGATCTCGATGTACGTCGCCGGGCTGCCGGTGAACTCGATCGTGCTGGCCGACACCCTCGGCAACGTCACGACGATGAAGCCGGTTGACGGCCTGTGGGCCGAGCGCCTGGCCCGCGCGGTCGCCGTGGCCGCCGGGTCGCACGCCCTCATGGCCGACTACCTGCTGGACGGCGCGCAGCTCGACGGCGCCGTCATCCCCGGGACCGTGAGCCAGGCGGTCCGCCTCGGCCACGCCACCGAGGGCGCCGAGGACCCGCTGGCCGCGCTCGTCGAGGCGCTGGACGCCCGCGTGCTGGTCACCGGCAAGATCATCGACATCGAGCGCCGCACCGGCGGCGGCTTCGTCCGCGGCTCCGTCGTCATCGACGGCTTGGGCGACGACCGGGGCCGCCTGGTCCGCGTCGAGATCCAGAACGAGAACCTCGTCGTGCTCGACGAGGGCACCCTGCTCGCCTCCGTGCCCGACCTCATCACCGTGGTCGACACCGCGAGCGCCCGCGCGATCCAGACCGAGAACCTCCGCTACGGCCAGCGCGTCAGCGTCCTGGCCTGGGCGTGCCACCCCCTGTGGCGCTCGGAGCGCGGGCTCGAGGTCGTCGGCCCCCGGGCCTTCGGCTACGACCTGGACTACGTCCCCGTCGAGGAGATCGGAGCCGTCCGTGGCTGACCTGCGGCAGCGCCCGCTGCGCATCGGGATCGACGTCGGCGGGACCAACACCGACGCCGTCGTGCTCGACGAGAGCGGCACCGTCCTGGCCTGGACCAAGCAGGCCACCACCCGCGACGTGACGTCCGGCCTGCAGGCCGCGGTCGGCGCGGTCCTCGACCAGCTCGGCGACGACCGCGCCCGCGTCGGCCGGGTCATGCTCGGCACCACGCACGCGACCAACGCGATCCTGGAGCGCCGAGGCCTCGGCCGGGTCGGCGTCATCCGGATCGGCGCGCCCGCGACGACCGCCGTGCCGCCGCTGTACTCCTGGCCGAAGGACCTGCGCGACGCCGCCCTGGTGGACGCCGTCGTGGTCGGCGGCGGGCACCTGATCGACGGCTACCCGATCGCGCCGCTGGACGGCGAGGCGATCCGGGCGTTCGTCCGGAAGCACCGGGAGGCGGCCGACGCGTTCGCCGTGACCGGCGTGTTCAGCCCGGCGTTCCGGGACCAGGAGCTCGAGGTCGCGCAGATCGTCGCCGAGGAGGCCGGCGCGGACGTGCCGGTGTCGCTCAGCCACGAGATCGGCTCGCTCGGCCTGGTCGAGCGGGAGAACGCCACCGCGCTGAACGCCGCGCTGTACGGCGTGGCCCGGGACGTCACCGACGCGCTCGACCACGTGGTCCGCGCGCACGGCCTGGACGTCGTGACCTACTTCGCGCAGAACGACGGCACCCTGGTGGCGCCCGACTACGCGGCGCGCTACCCGGTGCTGACGATCGGCCCCGGCCCGGCGAACTCGCTGCGCGGCGCCGCCTACCTTTCGCGGGTGCAGGACGCGGTCGTGATCGATGTCGGCGGCACCTCCTCCGACCTCGGCGTCCTGCTCAAGGGCTTCCCGCGCGAGTCGGCGCTGGCGGTGGACATCGGCGGGGTCCGGACCAACTTCCGGGTGCCCCGCCTCCTCGGCATCGCGGGGCGGGGCGGCCCCCGGGTGCGCGGCACCGCCGACGAGGTCCGCATCGGCCCCGACTCGGTCGGCTACGCGCTGCCGCAGCACGGCCTCGCGTTCGGCGGCGACACCCCGACGCTGACCGATGGCGGCCTCGTGGCCGGGCGCACGACGATCGACATCGCGGACGCCGCCCGCGTCGGCGACGACGGCCGCGCGCTGCTCGCTGCCGGCCTGGCAGCCGCGGACGAGGCAATCGCCGAGGCCGTCGACATGGTGACGATGGGCCGCTCGGAGCAGCCGCTGGTCGCCGTCGGCGGCGGGGCGTTCCTGGTCCCCGACGACGTCCCGGGCGTGGCCGCCGTCCTCCGCCCGGAGTTCGGCCAGGTCGCCAACGCCGTGGGCGCCGCGATCGCGCTGGCGTCCGGCCGCTGGGAGGCGATCGTGCCTGCGGGGGCCGGCCGCACCGAGGCGCTCGACGAGGCCAAGTCCGTCGCGTGCCGCCGGGCGATCCAGGCCGGCGCCGACCCCGAGCACGTCGAGGTCGTCGAGCTGACCGAGGTCCCGCTCTCCTACCTCCCCGAGCCCGCGATCCGCGTGCAGGTCAAGGCCGCCGGCCCCCTCGGCGCGCTCTGACCCTCCCCTCCCCCTCCCGCAGAACGGAGCACCCCCGTGCGACGCAGCATCCTGACCGCCACCGGCGCGGTCGCCGTCCTCGCCCTGGTCGCCGCGTGCGGCGGCGGCCAGACGCGCGGCACCGGTGACAGCACCGCGGCCTCGTCCTCCGACGACACGTTCACGTTCGTCACCAACACCGAGATCGTCACCGAGTGGGACCCCGCGCTGTCCTACTCCAACGAGATCCGGGCGATGGAGAACGTCTACGAGTCGCTGACCTGGTACGACGCCGCGACCGAGACCGTCGAGCCCCGCCTCGCGACCGACTGGGAGTCGTCCGAGGACGGCCTGACCTGGACGTTCACGCTGCGCGACGACGTCACGTTCCACACCGGCCGCGCGCTCGACGCCACCGCCGCGAAGGAGGCGCTGGACCGCACGATCGCGAAGGCCGGCGGCGCCGCCTACATCTGGGACGCCGTCGACTCGATCGAGGCGACCGACGCGACGACGCTGGTGTTCCACCTGTCCTACGCGGCCCCGGTCGACCTCATCGCGTCGTCCGCGTACGCGGCGTACGTCTACGACACCGAGGCCGCCGGCGACGGCGGCGACCTCGACGCCTGGTTCGCCGAGGGCAACGAGGCCGGCACCGGCCCGTACGCCGTCGAGGAGTGGGCCAGCGGCCAGGAGTACGAGCTGACGCTCGGCGCCTACGACGGCTACTGGGGCGGCTGGGAGGACGGCCAGTACACGACGGTCGAGTACCGGGTGACCCCGCAGACCACCACCGCCTGGCAGCTGCTGCAGAACGGCGAGGTCGACTTCGTCGAGACGCTGAACCCGGAGATCTTCGACCAGGCGGAGTCGACGGACGGCGTCGCGACCTCGGAGACCGGCTCGTTCCAGAACCTGCTCGCGCTCTACAACACGGCCGACGGTCCGATGGCCGACGTGCGCGTCCGCCAGGCCGTGCAGCTCGCCACCGACACCGCGGGCCTGGTCGACGCCCTGAACGGCTCCGGCGTCGCCGCGCAGGGCATCGTGCCCGACGGCCTCCTCGGCTCCGGCGCCGGGATCGGCACCGAGCAGGACCTCGACGCGGCGCGCGACCTGCTGGCCGACGCCGGGTACGGCGACGGCAACCCGCTGACGCTGACCATGACCTACGCGCAGGGCGACGACAACCAGCAGCTCTACGTCACGCTGCTCACCTCGGCGCTCGCCGAGCTCGGCGTCACCCTCGACGCGCAGCCGCTGCAGTGGAACGCGCAGGGGGACCAGGCGCGCACCGGCGACCGCCAGGACGTGTTCGTCATGTACTGGTACCCGGACTACGCCGACGCGTACTCCTGGTTCGTCAACGTGTTCCGCTCCTCCGACGAGCCGTACTTCAACCTGTCGTACCTGGCCGACCCCGAGGTCGACGCCCTGATCGACGAGCTCCCCGCGCTGACCGCGACCGACACCGACGCCGCCCAGTCCGCCTACGAGCAGCTGCAGCAGCGCATCGAGGTCGAGGACGCCGCCGTCAGCACGCTGTGGGTCGACACCTACCAGCGCGCGTTCCGCGACGACGTCCAGGGCTACACCGACAACCCGGCCTACCCGAACGTCGTGTTCGTGCACGAGCTGAGCCGCTGACCGTGCTGGCCCGTCACCTGGTGCGCCGCCTGGCGCAGGCCGTCGTCGTCGTGCTCGGCGTGGTGGTCGTGAGCTTCCTCGTCGCGCGGGCGGTCCCGGGTGACGCGGCCGTCTCGGCGACCGGCGCGCGGGCCAGCGCGTCGGAGCTCGCCGCCGCCCGGGAGCGGCTGGGCCTCGACCAGCCGCTCCCGGTGCAGCTGTTCCGCTACCTCGGGGACCTCGTCCGCGGGGACCTGGGCACCAGCCTGCACACCCGGCAGCCGGTGGCGTCCGACCTCGGGTCGGCGCTGCCGGCGTCGCTGGAGCTCGTCGGCGCCGCGATGCTGCTCGCCGTGCTGCTCGGCATCCCGCTCGGCGTCCTCGCCGCGCGGTTCCGGGGCGGGCGCGCCGGCGGCGTGGACGTGTCGGTGCGGGTCGGCTCGGTGCTCGCGGTGTCCGCGCCGGTGTTCCTGCTGGCGCTGGTGCTCCAGCTCGTGTTCGCGACCCGGCTCGGCTGGTTCCCGACCGCCGGCGAGTACGACCGCGCGCTCGACTCGACCAGCCCGCTCAGCGTGTGGACCGACATCACCGTCGTCGACGCCCTGATCACGGGCAACTGGGCGATGGTCGGCAGCGTGCTGCACCACCTGGTGCTGCCCGCGCTCGCGCTCGCCGCGTACCCGACCGGCGTCATCGCGCAGATGACCCGCGCGGCGCTGCTCGAGGAGGCGGCGCAGGACCACGCCCGCATGGAGCGGGCGCTCGGCTTCGGGCGGCTCGCCGTGCTGGTGCGGTTCTCGCTGCGCGCCGCGTCGGCGCCCGTGCTGCAGCTGGTCGCGCTCGTGTTCGCGTACGCGCTGGTGAACAGCTTCCTGGTCGAGTCGATCTTCAACTGGCCCGGCCTCGGGTCCTACACGGCGACCGCGATCTCCTCCGTCGACACCCCCGCCATCGCGGGCGTGACCCTGACGGTCGCGCTGGTCTACGTCGTCCTCAACCTCGCCGTCGACCTCGCGCAGACGGCCCTCGACCCCCGGGTCAGGCTGACATGAGCATCCACCCCTCCCCCGTGACCGACGCCGCGCCCACCCCGCCGGTGCCGCCCGCCTCCCGGGTGCCCGGCACGGGCTCGGTCGCCACCCGGCTGGCCCGCCTCGTCGGCCGGGACCGGCTCGCCGCCGCGTCCGCCGTCGTGCTCGTCGTGATCGTCCTGCTGGCCGTGCTGGCCCCGTGGGTCGCGCCGTTCCCCGGCGACGGCACCACCGCCACGCACCCCGCGGACCGGCTGCTCGCGCCCGGCGCCGAGCACTGGTTCGGCACCCACCAGGTCGGCCGCGACGGGCTGGGCCGCGTGCTCTACGGCGCCCGCACCTCGCTGGGCATCGCCGCCGCGGTGCTCGCCATCTCGGCGCTGGTCGGCGTGACGCTCGGCGTCGTCGCGGGCTTCGCCGGCGGCTGGCTGCGGGACGTGATCATGCGGGTCACGGACGTGTTCCTCGCGTTCCCGGCGCTGCTGCTGTCGCTCGCGCTGGCCGCGATCCTGCGCCCGAGCGTCGAGACCACGATCATCGCGATCGCGGCCACGTGGTGGCCCTGGTACGCCCGGCTGTCCGCCTCGGTCGCGCAGTCCGTCCGCACCCGCCCGTACGTCGACGCGGCCCGCTGCCTCGGCGTGCACCCGGTGCGGATCGTCGTGCGGCACGTGCTGCCGAACTCGCTGACGCCCGTGCTGGTGCAGCTCTCCCTCGACGCCGGCGGCGTCATCCTGACCGCGGCGTCCCTGTCCTACCTGGGCCTGGGCGCCACCGAGCCGACCAGCGAGTGGGGCCTGATGGTGCAATCCGGGCAGTCGCTGTTCACGACGCACTGGTGGGTGTCCGCGTTCCCGGGCCTCGCGATCCTCGTGACGGCCTTCTGCTTCAACATGCTCGGCGAGGGGCTGCGGGACCTGCTGGACCCGCGGGCCGCGGGGGGCCGGTCGTGACCGCCGGGGCCGCCGGGGCCGCCGCCGCGCCGCTGGTGTCCGTCCGCGACCTCGCCGTCCGGTACGGGGACCGCGTCGTGTCCGCGGTGCCGACCCTCGACGTCCGCCCCGGCCAGTGCGTCGCCGTCGTCGGCGAGTCCGGCTCCGGGAAGTCGACGCTGCTGCTCGCGGTCCTCGGCCTGCTGAACGGCACCGCGGCGCGGGTCTCCGGGTCCGTGGTCGTCGGCGGCACCGAGATGGTGGGCGTGTCGGAGCGCACGGCCGGGAGCGTGCGCGGGTCCGCGGTGTCGCTCGTGCTGCAGAGCCCGCAGGGGTCGCTCAACCCGACGATGCGGCTCGGCCGGCTCGCGCGGCACGCGCTGCGCCGGCACGGGATCCGCGGGGCCGAGGCGC
>NZ_JAGXJG010000482.1:0-241 GCF_019091725.1 Cellulomonas sp. GbtcB1
GTGCTGCAGGCCCATGATGATGCCGTTCGCCCGCGCGGTGACCTCGAGGTCGGCCGAGACGGTGTCGACGACGACGGCCAGCGAGTGGTACCGGGACGCGGTGAACGGCGTCGGCAGGCCCTCGAAGACACCGTGCCCCTCGTGGGACACCAGGCTGGCCTTGCCGTGCATCAGCTCCGGGGCGTGCGTGACGGTGCCGCCGAACACCTCTCCGAGCGCCTGGTGCCCGAGGCAGACCCCG
>NZ_JAGXJG010000483.1:0-241 GCF_019091725.1 Cellulomonas sp. GbtcB1
CCGCCCTGCTCGGGTCGCTGCTGCTCGCCGGGTGCACCGCGGGCCGTGCCCCGGGTCCGACCGCGCCAGCGCCGGCCACCACCGCGTCCTCCCCCGTCGGCGGGGCCTCCCCCGACGCGGCCGCCGTCCGTGCCGTCGGCACCCCCGTGGCCTCGGGCACCGTCACGCTGTCCGTGCTGGCCCCGGGCGGTCCGCCCCCGTCGTCTCCCGCGGGGGACGGCCCCGTGCTGCTGGCGGGCGC